>JBBRUO010000393.1:0-6003 GCA_038247725.1 Gemmatales bacterium | reverse complement strand
TGGCGTGCGGGGTGCGACTGCGCGCCGAGCGGCTGGCGGCGGCGACGTGAGGGGACGAACCGGGGTCCGACGGCCTCCGTGGTCACCGCGTCGGGGCCAATCGACGAAGCCGACACGCCGACGAGCGACGGGAATGAGAGGAGAACCACCGAACGCAACCGAAAGATTCACAGTCTCTGAGCCGTGGTGCGTACCGACGAGGGTGCGAGGAAGCCGGCCCCGAACGGGTGCCCGCGCGAACTTCCCGCCGGCAAAGCTCCTCCCTCCATCGTGAGCCGGTTGACAGGGCCGGTAACGAGGATAGGATTCAGGGACTTGTTGGCCCGATCGCCAAGTGGTAAGGCAACGGTTTGCAAAACCGTCACCGCCGGTTCAAATCCGGCTCGGGCCTCTCTTTTTCTTCAGCCTTTCGCACACTCCCGTCCCTCGCCCGGCTCGCTCTCGCCGACTGCCGCTCCCATTTCCGTGCGGCCCCATTCGACCAAGACCGGGTTCCGGGGCGGGTCTCGATCTCTCGATCAAACCGCTGGCAACAGGCCATCCCTTCGGGTACAACTCTAGCATGTACCGCGCCACCGCACTCGCCCTGGTCTTCGCCGCCCCGCTGCTCGCCGGTGATCCGGTGAAGGAGATCGAGGCGCGGCTCCAAAAAGTGATCGAGGACGCCTCCCCGACCGTGGTGGCGGTGGTGGTGGCACACGCCAAGTACCCGGCCCGCTTCGACGAGAAAGGCCCCGGCAAGCTGGGCGGGTACGAGTCCGTCCCCCAACCGTCCGGCCCCCGCGCGGCGCTGATGGTCGCCCCCGTCGATCCGCTCGACCTCCGCGACCCGGCCAACGCCGCCGACCACACCTTCGGCGCGGGCCTCGTGCTGAACGCCGCCCGCGGTCGCATCCTCGTCCCGTACCACCTCATCGAAGGGGCGACGAAGCTCTTCGTCCGCGGGGCCGGCGGCAAGGGCAGCTACGCCAACGTCCGCGCCGCCGACGCCCGGAGCGACCTGGCGGTGCTGGAACTCATCGACCCGCTGCCCGGTCTGGCGTCGGCGAAGCTGGCCACCGTGCATCTGGTGGACGCGCCGGACGGGACGAAGACGAACCTGAAGCGGGGGTCGTTCGTGGTGGCCGTCGGGCACCCGCTGGCCGCCGGCCTGGGCGACGGTATGCCGAGCGGGTCGTGGGGGGTGCTGAGCAACATCCGCCGGCGGTCGGCGAGCGACCCGCGCGGCCCCCGGAGCGAGGTGCGGGACAAGCCGCTGCACACCTACGGCAGCCTGCTCCAGACCGACGCCCGCGTGGCATTGGGGGCCAGCGGGTCGGCGGTGCTGAACCTGGACGGCGAGGTGATCGGCATGACGTCCGCCGTCGCCGCCGTCAGCGGGTCGGAGGCGAGTGGCGGGTACGCCCTGCCGATGGACGTGAACTACAGGCGGATCATCGACCGGTTGGAAGCCGGCCGGGAGGTGGAGTACGGCTTCGTCGGGGTGCTGCCGGGGCAGGTGTCGGTCCTCGGCGTGGAGGTGAACGCCGTCACGCCGGGGTGCCCGGCGTCCGACGCCGGGGTGCGGCCGAACGACATCATCCAGAGCGTGGACGGGAACCCGCTCAAGAGTACCGACGACCTGCACCTGTACGTCGGGGCGGCCCTGGCCGGCAGCAAGGTGACGCTGTCGCTGCTCCGCGGGCGGCAGACGTTGACGGTCGCCCTGACGCTGGCGAAGAATCACAACCCGATGCCGTTCGTGGCCACCGTCCGCCCGCCGGCGGTGTCCGGGTTGCACGTGGACTACGCCAGCATCCGCTACGCCCAGGCGGCGAACAACCAAGGGAACGTCGTGGGTATCCTTCCGGTGCCGGGGGTGGCGGTGCGGGAACTGGACACCGGGTCCGCCGCCGAGAAGAAGTTCGCCGCCGCCGGCGACATCAGCCGCTGGCTCATCACCCAGGTGGACGGGAAACCGGTGCCGACGCCCGACGCCTTCCACGCCGCCGTCGCCGGGAAAGGGTCGGTGACGCTCACCCTCACCGACATCACCACGCCGAACAAGTCGATGACCGTCGAACTCCCGTGACCGCCGCCGATTGCCATCCGCCGCCGCCGGGCGAATAATACGGACACGTCTCCCCCGCTCGCCCCCGGTCCCGAGTCTCCCATGCCCATCGACACCCGGTGCCCGCACTGTCAGAAGGCGTACCGGCTGAAGGACGAGTTCCTGGGCCGGAAGGTGAAGTGCCCGAACCCGGAGTGCCAGAAGCCGTTCGCGGTGGAGCCGCTGCCGGTCGAAGCCGCGCCCAAGCCCAAGCCCGCCGCCCCGAAGAAGTCGGCCGCCGAACTCGAGGCGGAAGCCGCCGCCCTGCTGAACGACGCCCCCCCGCCGAACGCGGCCGCGGACACCCGCACCGTCGCGATGCTGTGCGCGAGCTGCGACCACAAGTGGGAGGTGCCGTTCGACAAGAAGGGGAAGAACGTCATCTGCCCGGAGTGCAAGTTCACCCAGAAGGTGCCGGACAAGAAGGAGAAGAAGATCGACTGGCGGGACCCGAACGCCGACCGGCCGAGCATGGCCAAGGGCGAGGAGGTGCCCGAAGACCTGAAAGCCCAGATGGCGCGGGACGTGACCTTCGGGGCGCTCGAGAAGGCCGGTGCCGTGAAGGACGACGTCGAGCCGGTGCCGCTCACGGTGACACTCCAGCGGATCGCCGTCGTCCTCGGCGTGGTCGCCGCCGTCGCGTTCGGCGTGCTGTATTTCATGCAGTCCCGGCAGGAGAATAAGGAACAGCAGTTCCTGGACGACGCCGTCGCCGAGGTGGAGAAGATCACCGACGAGGGGATGGCGAAGGGGCAGCCGCCGTTGTTGAAGGCGGTCATCATGGCCGCCGCCGCCGAACACGCCCTCCGCAACGACACGCCCGACCAGCGGAAGCTGGCCCTGGAGCGGTTCGGCATCGCCCGCCAGTTGGTCGAGCAAGCGCCGGCGCGGACGCCCGAACGGGACGTGCTGCTCGGCCAGTTCGCCGTTCTCATCATCAAGTTCGGCGGGACCGACGAGCAAATCGGTACGGAAGTCCGCCTCCGCTGGCAGCCGGCCGGCCGGGGAGTCGGGGCGCAACTCAACGCCGGTCTCGGCGACGTGCAGACCGAGTTGAAACGGCTGCTGGTCGGCCTGAACGGGTCCGACCTGGACTTCCGCCTGTCCGTCGTCCGCCGCGTCACCGCCGCCCTGGAGAAGGTGAAGCACGTGGAACTGCTGACGGAAATCCTCGGCCAGGGGTTCTCCGCCGCCGAGATGCCCGAAGCCGCCGCGCACATGGGGTTGGAGTTGCACCGCGGCGGGAACGCGGCCGCCGCGAAACGCGCGGCCGAACAGGCGAAAGCGCTGATGGCCGGGAACCCGTCGCCGGCCGCCCAGGCCCTGTGCGAAGTCGCCGGCGTGGCCTTGGACGCCAAGGAGAAACTGTACTCGGTGCCGCAGTCCGGCCCGCTCGCCTACTTCAACCGCGTCTACGGGGTGATCCTCAGCGCCGCGAACAAGGACATCGCCACGGCGACCGCGGTGGCGACGCGCGGCGGGGCGGATCAGACGGACGAGAAGCTGCGGGCGTTAGCCACCGTCGCGGACTGGGCCGAGAACCCGAGTGACGCGGCGGCGAAGGCGGAAGCCATCCTGTCCGGGGAAGGCCGGGGGAGGTCGAAGGCCGGCTACGCCCTGCTTCGCCTGGCGACCGCCGCCGGCAAGGGGGGGCAACTGGACCTCGCCGACAAGTTGATCGTCGGCATCGAGGACGAGGGGCTGAGGGTGTGGGCGAAAGCCGAGGCGATTCGCGCGAAACTGGGAACGATTAAGGAGCAGAAGGCGGAGCTGTCTCTAGTGGAACAGACGCTGGACAAGGGCAAGATTCGCGCCGGGCACGCCCGGACGGCTGTCACCGTCGCCCGGCACAATGCGGCCGCCACCGGCGACCAGTCGGCGGCCAAGGAGTACGCCGCCTGGACCGAGCCGGTGTTCAGGGCGTGCGGTCTCGCCGGCCTCGCGCTCGGCATCCAGGACCGGAAGAAATAGACCGAACGCGGTTCAGTCGTCGTCGGAGGACTCGAGGCGGAGCGGCTGCCACACGTGCGGGCGGGCGAGCGGTTCGATGTGCAGTTTCAGTTCGCCCATCTGGAACACCCGCACGGTGCCCGACGACTGGCTGATGCAGAACGACAGGGCCTTCGTGTGCTTGGTGATGGCGGCGGCGGACAGGTGGCGGGTGCCCAGGCCCTTGCTGAGGGCGATGCCGTCGGTCGGCACGTCCAGGTACAGGCAGGCGGCCTCGGCGATGCCGTCCCGCCCGATCAGGATGGCCCCGTCCAGCTTGGCGATCTCCTTGATCTGCTCGCGGACCTTGCGGTCGCGGATGTCCCGCTCGGCGCGGGTGTACCCGCGGAACGGGTTGAAGTTCAGGAACCGCGACATCGCCTGCACCTTGCGGGTGTCGCCGACGACCAGCACGGTGCCGACCGGGTGCCCCTCCCGCCCCTCGCGGCCGATCTCCTTGGCCAGGTCCACGACCGCTCGCAGCACGTCCAACTCGACATCCTTGCCGAGCTTGCGGAGGTCCTGGTTCGTCATCGGCTCCAGGTGTTCGCCGAGGTGGACGACGCTCAGGCTGTCGATCGGTTCCGGCTCGTCGTCCAGGCTGGCGATGCCGTTGTACAAGACGACGACGTGCGCGCCGGGCTTCAGTTGGTTCGTCGTCACCGCGTGCAACAGGGCGTTGCTCAGCCGCTCGTTGGTCGGCAGCGGCTCGGGGTCCAGGTGGATGACGTTCCAGTGCTCGCTGTCCTTCAGGCTGCGGGTGAGGGCCGGGTTCTCGGCGGCGACGAACAGCCGGCAACCGACGAGGCAGCGTTCCACCTCGAACCAGTCCAGGGCGGTCTCGGTGACGACCAGCACGGCGTCGGCGGGCAGCCCGCGGACGAGGTCGCGGGCGGCCTGGAAGAGGGCGAGCGATTGAAGCGGAAGGCTCATGAAAAACCGGGCCGGGCGGGGGAGATGGGGCCGCGTGTGAGGACAGTGTAACCCGCGCCGGTGTCGGGCCAACCAGAGTGCCGACGGAATCCGGCCTTTCCGCCGACTTTTTTCCCGAACGGTGACGGCGGTACAATGGCGGCAACCCGTGAGGCCCCGTCGATGCCGCTGCTCGACCACTTCCGTCCGCCGCTGGCACCCGTGAGGAGTTGGGCTTCGTTCCTCAACGTTTGGTCCGCCAGCGTCTGCGATTGGATCAACACTCGCGTACCGGCGGGACACTTCGCCGAGATGGTGTTCCGCCCGGCCCGATATGTGGAACGAGAGGTCGCGGATGTCGAACCGACGGCGAAGATCCCGCCCGTATTTTCTCCGCCGATGGTCTTTGGCGATTGTGGGAACGCTGGGCCGAAGGTGCGGTTCGCCAGTGAGATCGCGGTCGAAGTCTTCGATGCCGACCGCCGGCTCTTGGGCGTTGTGGAGTTCGTCGGACAGGATACCAAAGCGGACCACGAGTGCGGCTACGCCTTCGCCTGCAAGCTCATCACCCACCTGTCGCGCGGGATTGGCGTCGTTGTGGTTGACATCGTGACCAGCGAGCAGGTGAACTTGCATCAGGCGTGGGCCGACATGACGGACGGGCCGGAGATTCCGGGAGTGCCGCGCGGGGAAACGAACATCTACGCCGTGTCGTACCGCCCGCGGATGGAGGGCGAGTCGCCCGTCATCGACGTGTGGGCGCGGCCGCTCGATGTCGGGCTTGGGTTGCCGGAGCTGCCACTCGGGTTGAAAGGCTACGGATACATTTCGGTCGATCTGGACGCAACTTATACCGAAGCGTGCGAGCGGAGCGGTTTGGTGTGAGGCAGTGGCGGGGAAGTAGAAGACCCGGTTGGGTCGAAGCAGTTACTGTCTTCGACGTGGCCTGACTCTCCAGAGTCGGGCCGAAACGCCTGTGTGGTTCGGGCCGACGCTGGAGCGTCCGGGCACGG
>JBBRUO010000392.1:0-6024 GCA_038247725.1 Gemmatales bacterium | reverse complement strand
AGAACCGCCGGTTCCGCACCACGTCCGATGCCGCGAAGTGGCTCGACGAAAAGCACCCGGCGATCGACCTGGAGCGGCCGTACCAGTTGAAGCGATAACGGAGCGATCGTCATCACACCGGACAGGCCGCCCTCGCCGAGAAGGAGAAGCCGTGGTTCGCCGTCGCGTTCCACCTCGGCCGGTTGCTGCTCGACGACCCCGACAATGCCGACCTGAAGAAGCGGCACGCCGCGGCGCTTGAAAAAGTCTAAAACAACTCAACGGAGCGAATTTTCGACCGCTCGCCGAGAAGGAGCACACCGAACTTCTCTTGCTCAAGACGAGGCGAAGAAATGGCCAGCCGAGCGGGCGAAGCACGCGACCGAACTGGCACCATGACCGTGGGAGTGGGATCGAGCGGCGGTCGCCATCACGCCGCTCGGCATCGTGCCGAACTACGGGTCTTCGTCCACTCATCCGGCCACAACAATCGGGTCGGTCTCGGCCGAACGGGCGACGGGAGGTGCGGCGGAGGGCCTTGACCGTCTGCCCCGAACGCTTCCAGGCGTCGATGGTCGCCCGGCGGACCTAAACCTTTCGTCTCGGGGCGGTGTCACGCCATGATGAAGTGCTCTGGTGGGGAAAACGCACAGGCTACCCGACCGCGCAGAACATCACGTTACTGGACACGGACTGTTCACATCCAAGGCAAAGTGGGTCCGTCGGTTGACCTCCCCCCCCCGGATCGGAGTGGACGGTTCCCGGCCCCGCTTGCCAGCTCAGCCCTCAACCGGTTCGGTCGGACTCTCGGTGGACCGGTTTCCCGAGCATTCCCTGGGCATTACTCGACTCGTGGCGTACTGGAATGTACTGGGTCCGTACTGGATTCGGGCTGCACGTACTGCGAAAGACTGCGTGATAATGCATCGATTTGCCCTTGGCTCACACCCCACATTCCATTAACATTTGTTGGAAATCCAAGGGCTTTCGGCCCCTGTCGGCACGACCGTCGAGTTGCTTCGGGACCAAGAGGTCGCAGGTTCGAATCCTGTCAGCCCGACTCTCTTATCTGCCGGTGTCGCAAGACTTTGCGAATCCCACTCCGGCAACGCACTTCCCGAGACGGCAGGAATCTCGGCAGGAATCTCCCCCCGGCGGTTGCCGCCACCGAAGGGAGAACACAGGCAAGTCGTTCAGCTCACCCGGTGCACCCACACTGAGCTGGAGGTTACTTCCCGTGGCCCTGACCAAACCCAACACGCCGTGGTACCGCGCCGCCCGCGACGCCTGGTACGTCGAAATCGACGGCAAACAGAAACTGCTCGCGAAGGGCAAGGCGAACAAGGACAAGGCGCTCGCCGCGTTCCACCGCCTGATGCTCGACCGGCCCGACGCCGACCGCCCCGCCCAAGACCTGTCCGTTCCCGTCCTCTGCGACCTGTTCCTCGGCTCCCTCCAAGCCCGCTGCCGCCCCGAAACCTTCGCCTGGTATCGCGGTTACCTCCAGGCGTTCGTCTCCTTCCCCCGCGCCGCCCGCCTGCCGGCGGCCAAGGTGACGGAAGAGTTCGTGACCGCCTGGGTCGATTCGCGCCCGAAGTGGGGCCGGAGTTCCCGCCGCGCCGCCATCGGCTGCCTCAAGCAGGCGTTCGCCTGGGCGGAGAAGACCCGCCGCCTCGCCGCCGACCCCATCCGCGGGATGAAAAAGCCCGGGGCCGTCGCCCGCCTGCGCGTCCTCACCGCCGCCGAGCGGGCCACGATCCTGGCCGCCGTCCGCGACGGGGAGTTCCGCGATTACGTGGTCGCGCTCCAGGAGACCGGGGCGCGGCCGTCGGAGGTGGCGACCGTCACGGCCGCCGACGTCGATCTCGCCCAGGGCGTCTGGACCCTCGACACCCACAAGACCCGGACGAAGACCGGGAAGCCGCGGGTCATCTACCTGACCCCGGCGGCGGTGGAACTCACGCGCCGCAAGATCGCCGCCCTGACGCCGGGCGACGCCGGCCCGCTGTTCCGCAACCGCCGCGGCCGCCCGTTCAACCGCAACGCCGTCCGCATCCGCTTCATGCGATTGCGGCAGAAGCACGCGGAACTCGCCGGCGTCACCGCCTACGCCTACCGCCACACGTTCGCCACCGACGCCCTCGAGAACGGCGTGGGGATCGCGCAGGTGGCGGAACTGCTCGGGCATACGAGCACCGAGATGGTGATGCGGTGCTACTCGAAACTCGGCACGCGGGTGCGGCACCTGCGGGACATGGCCGCCAAGGCGGTGGGCGGGGTGGGGGAAGCGGGTTAACGTGCTGGCACTGCCGACGGTGCCGGTGATGATCGTCTTGAATGCGTTCGGCATCGGCAGTCAGAAGAACTATCTACAAGTCGATTTCGCGGGATGGGATTTCCCCCAACGGTTGCCGCCGCCGGAAGTTCGTGCTCGGCGACCGCCAGGCTCGCGCTTCGCCGCAAGGGCGTTGCCGGTCATCAGAATCCCAGTCCCTTTCCACGACCGTACGGTAAGATTGCCCGAGAGCTTTACGAAGGGGACGCGACTTGTGAACCGAGACGAAATCCGTTCCCAAGAGGGTATGGCCATGTCCCGACGAGGATGGTTCGGTCGGACCCACCTGACGCTCACGGGTCTCGTTGCCGGTTCCGAAGCAGTACACTGGGGACGATCGAAGATCGCCCAAGCCGCCGAACGGCCTGCAGTGCCGGTCGAGGCGGTCTCGTTGCACCTGTTCGACCACGCCCGGTGGCTGAATGCGTGGCGTCCGCTTCTCGGCGCGGCGGGTTTCGATTTTCTCCACGGATTCCCCACCCGAGACGTGTCGGGAGTGACGGAGATAGACGGGCGGTATCGCCCTCACCTTCTGGTCGGAAGTGGTCTGCGTCTGGCGGAAGAGCGAAAGGAAATCATCAAACATCATCTGCCGGACATGCTTCACTTGAAGAACGGGTTCGGCAAGAACTTCCTCCTGCTGACGCACCTGTTCCAAACATTTTTCGGGGCGGGCGTATCGGCGGAGTTGCCGGGCTTGGTCTTCCCGATGTCGATTTACCCGAGTAGCCGTCACACGGCGGCCAAGGTTGGGGTTCGCGTCGAGGACCGGGGCGTTACGCCGAACGGGGACGAGCGGACGGATCGGGCGATTGCCACCACCGACGCCCGTTCGCACTTGATGCGGTTCGGCTGGGGGGACGAGTTCAAGTCCCGCAACACCGAGGTGGACCTTCGGGACAGCGCGTTCGCGATCCCCGCGGATCGGATCGGGGAGAGGTTCACGCTCTCCTCGTGGCGTCGGTGGCGCGTGGGGTACGACATCGCCACCGGTTCGAAGGGGGCGTCGGTCTACCAAGAAGAGTTGGGCTACTCCACTCCCGACGAGCGCGACCGGAAACTCCGCGAAGAGGCGTACCTGCCGTACTACGGGGACAAAGTGTTCCGCGACCGGGAGGGTCGAACTCGTTACATCGACCTGTGCAACCTGTTGCTGATTCGACTCTTTCCGCGAGGGTCGGAGATGAGGGCGGAGTCCGACGTGTTGACAGTCAGCTTCGACCGCACCACTGGGCGCATTCTCGACTTGTGCTCAATGTGGTCGCCGTTCGACCTGTTTTACGCCCGCGGCGCGGAGCTGCGGGCGATGCTATCCACTCACCTGAGGGAGCACCACCGTGGGTAGGACACGCGAACGAGTGGTGCGTTCGCGTGCGGCCCTCCTCACCGGCTTCTTCTTGGTTTCATGATCCCTGGCGAACGGGGAGTAAGCCGTGCCCCACGAACCGATGGTCGTCCGGTTGAACCTCGTCGAGGTCGCAATCTGCTTCAGAACTTGGAGGCTGACCGGCACCTCCTGCGTCACGCAAACGACCTTTCGACGTTTGCGGGGGAGGTGGCCGAACGCGCCGTCATCGAAGTGATCTCGGCCTTTCATATCGCGTTCGACGCGCAGTCGCGACTGATTCGGAATCGTCCCTGTTTCGACCACTTGTGGGACACGCACGTCCACAATCGGCTCATCCATCGCCTGGTCCCTTGCCCCCGGCCCGTTTCGATTGAAATCCGAACCGCAGGCGGTGTGCAACGACTCGACCTGGGCCGCGCCGTGGGGTTCACGGGGGCGTACCCGCTCACCGACGACGGGTACACCCGACTCGTCGCGACCGACATCGGGATGTCCAGTCTGGTGCCGGCCGGTATCGTTCCGACGGGCGCGTGTAGTCGCCCGCAATCGTCGGTCTACATTGGCGGGGTCGTCGATGTTCGGCGACTCAACCATCCGGGTTGGATTGTGGGAAATCCCGGTCGGGCGATCTTTGCGGTGTTGTCCCACCTTGCGTCGCTCGTACCGCCGGTTCTGTGGTATCCGGGCGTTCCGGAAGACCGATTGGTTGCGGAAGACGGTGGCCGTTTACCGCGGCTTTGTGCGTTTGCCGATCCCGGTTCCGAAAGCGCCAGCTTTTTGTGGCGGGGGGGATTTCGGAAAGTCGGGATGAAGTGGAACGGGGAGGTCAAGTACGCACTGGATTTGGCGGATTGGAATTCGCGACGCCTCTCCCCAAAACGCCGGACGCAGATCCGGAGAATGATCCGCGGCCTCCAGTTTACGGCAAACAAACCCCGGTCACGGCTTTCCTATGGCGAAGACGAAGCGCGCGAAACGCACCGACCCGGCGGCGGAACTCGTTCGGGCGATCCTCACTCCGGACCCGGATGAATTGGCCGGTCTGGACATCGACGATGCGGTGGACCCGACCGAATCGCCGACGGGAGCCGCCGGTCAAACCCAGGTCGTTTACTTTCCCGCCGACCCGGGCAGTGATTTCGTGCGAGCCGTTGGAACGGGGCGGCAATTGAACGACTACGAACGTGGATTCGAGGCAAACATTCGAGCCGCACTTCCGACCGATTTCGAAGAGTTGAAACACGTACTCGCCGACCACGCCGCCTGCCTCGCGGCCATCTCGCCGACCGGCTCGATCAACAGCCTGCGTCTCACGCTCGAGAGACTCGGGACACACCGTGACGCACGGCTCGCGAATCTCCGCGGCTTGTTCAGTCGGCTCCATTCACTCCCCAAGATTGACGGCGTTGCCGAGTTCAAAAAAGGCGTGGAGGAAGAGTTCGGTTGCACCTTCGGCAACCTCACCAGCTCCGCGTTCGTTCCATACGAACACGACTTCGAGTATCCTGGCCGGGTTGGTGGACCGGGAGCGGGTAAGGGTGTGGGTGTGGGTGTCAAGAATCGGATCGAAGAGCCGACGGCGTTGGGCCTGGGTGATTTATTGTCAGCCGGCGGTGGCTTACTTCGACGGCTCCAGGCCTTGACCGATCAAGGAGGGCGAAATGCCGTCTCGGAAGTGGTCGGCACTTGCGACGAATTGAGCGTGCTGGAAGCGGTCCGGTCCTGGAAAATCCCGGATGAGTTCACCGCCGACGTGGTGATCCCGCTGCTCGAGTTGGTTGGGAGGATGTTGAGCCCGGTTGATGGGTCTTTGGCATCGCTCCAAGCCAAAGCACCGCAACGACTCGAAGTCGCGGCACACGTCAGCGGGTTGGCGCGGTTCCATCCGGATTCCGAAGTTAGCAGCGCCTACGAAGAGCTGCTCGCTAGGTGGGGTGCTGACCCAAGGATCGCGGCTGGCTTGGAGCGGGTGGCGAAACTGGTGGACCAGTGTGACAAGTTAGGCACACCGCAAACGACACCCTACATACCTCTGGCAACGGCAGCGGAGCAACTTGGTGTGAAGCCGGCTGCTCTTCAGAGGTATGCGCAGCGTCATGAAGGCACTTTCGGAACGAAGGTAGGCCGGGACTGGCTCTTCTCTGACTTGGACATTTCTCGATATCGAAGCACACCGCCCCGACGAGGACTGCGACAAAAATCGGGAGCGTCGTGAATTTCCCATTGACATTGTTAGTCTAGGCCGACATACTCCACGAGTCGGTAGTTCACGTTTCAATGCGTGGTGAAGTCAGGCAACTCAATCCCCTCACTTTAGGGGTCAGGGACTGGATGCGCCCTGGCGTAGGCATCACAAGGATGT
>JBBRUO010000391.1:0-6038 GCA_038247725.1 Gemmatales bacterium | reverse complement strand
GATACCGCCGCCGCCGAACTGCCCAACGACTTCCTCGACCTGACGGCCAAGGGCAAGTGGCGGGAAGTCGTGAACGTGCTGAACGCGCACGAGATGCCGCCGAAGAAGGAGAAGCAGCCGACCGCGACGGAGGTGGCGGCCGTGGTGGACTGGATCACGGCGCAGGCAGTGCGGGCCGAACTCGCCCGGCGGGATACCGCCGTCGTCCTCCGCCGGCTCAACCGCGCCGAGTACACGAACACGATCCGCGACCTGATCGGCGTGAACTTCGACGTGAGCGGGTTCCCGGCCGACCCGGCCGCCGGCGGGTTCGACAACAACGGCGGCGCGCTCACCCTGTCACCGCTTCACCTGGAAATGTACCTGAACGCGGCCCGGCAAATCCTCGACCGCGCGCTCGTCGAGGGCGAACAGCCGAAGGCCATCAAGTGGCGGTTCAACCCGAAGGTCGGCGACGCGGATCGCACCCGGCTGCGGCTCGACCCCAAGAACAACCCCATCGTCAACGGTGGCAACAACAAGGCCGACGGCGAGTGGGTGGTGATCCACCATGACTCGTGGGACAAGCACGTCGGGGCGCGGGATTTCCGGGTGCCGGTGACGGGCCACTACGTCGTCCGGGTGAAGGCTGCCGGGCGGGTGCCGGATCGCACGGCGGTGGTGAAGTCGGCCGCGGCGATCCTGGCGAACCGCCGCGACGAGCAGACGGAAAAGAACCCGAAGGGGAAGAAGTACCACGACGACGCTTACGCCCGCGATTTGGAACACTTCCGCACCGACCGCATGTACGACTACGGCCCGCCGCGCGTGAAGTTGATCCAGCAACTCGGCCCGCAGCCCCGCACCGTCGCCGAGTTCGACGCCCCCGGCACGCCGGACAAGCCGGTCGTCCACGAGTTCACGCTGCGGTTCACGACCGAAAGCGCCGGCCTCAGCTTCGAGTACGCCTACAGCGTGCCGCGGGTGCTGGAAAACTACTGGATGCAGGGCCGCGACGGGTTCGCCCGCCCGGAACTGATGATCGACTGGTTCGAGATCGAAGGGCCGGTGTTCGACGCCTGGCCGCCGAAGTCGCATTCGTCGATCCTGTTCGAGTCGCCGTTGGCCAAGACCGACGAGCGGAAGTACGCCGAGGCGGTGCTGTCGAAGTTCCTGCGGAGCGCCTACCGCCGCCCCGTCACCACCGGGGAAGTGGCCGACAAGCTGAAGCTGTTCGACGCGGCGAAGGCCGACGGCGCGACGCTGGTGCAGGCCATCAAGCGGCCGCTGGCGGCGGTGCTGGTGTCGCCGAACTTCCTGTTTTTGGCCGAACCGACCACCGACGGCCGGACCCTCACCGCGCACGAAATCGCCGCCCGGCTCAGCTATCTGTCGTGGAGCAGCACGCCGGACGCGGAGTTGATGGCGGTCGCCGACGCCGGCAAACTGACCGACCCGGCCGAGCGCGCCAAGCAGTTCGACCGGATGTTGCGCGACCCGAAGGCGGACGCCTTCGTCCGCAACTTCGCCGGTCAATGGCTGAACCTTCGGGACGTGGGGGCGAACCCGCCGGCGATGGACCTCTACCCGAAATACGACCGCCACCTGGAGACCAGTATCGTCAAAGAGAGTGAGGCGTTCTTCCGCGAGATGCTGCACTCCGACCGCGATTTGGCGAACTTCATCAAGTCGGACTTCGTGACGGTGAACGAGCGGCTGGCGCGGTTCTACGGCATCCCCGGCGTCAAGGGCGACCACTTCCGCGTGGTGAAGGTGCCACCCGGCGTCCAGCGCGGCGGCATCGTCACGCAGGCGAGTATCCTCACGACCACCAGCAACGGCACCCGCACCAGCCCGGTGAAGCGCGGCACGTGGGTCCTCAAGACGCTGCTCGACACCGATCCCGGTTTGCCCCTGGCGAACGTCGGCGAGATCGCCCCGAAGGTGCCCGGCATCGACAAAGCCACGGTGCGGAAGCGGCTGGAGATTCACCGGAGTTTGGAGCAGTGCGCGCGGTGCCACGACAAGATCGACCCGCTCGGCTTCGCGCTGGAAAACTTCAACGCCGCCGGTGAGTGGCGGGAACAAGAAGGGTTCGGGTACAAAGGCCGCATCAACAAGGACGACCCGAAGATCGACGCCAGTTCGGAGATGCCCGACGGCACGAAGATCGTCGGCGTGGGCGGGCTGCAAGCGGCGATGCTGAAGCAGGAGGACTTGTTCCTGAAGTGCCTGGCCGGGAAGCTGCTGACCTACGCCCTCGGCCGTGAGCTTGGCTTGGCCGACCAACCGACGGTCTCGGCGGCGGTGGCGTACACGAAGGCCAACGGCCGCACTCTGAAGGCCCTACTCAGGTTCATCGTCACCAGCGAAGTCTTCGGGACGAAGTAACACGGAGAACTCGGCCATGCCGCTACTGGATCACTTCCGCAAACCGACCGACACCCGCGCGCCGTGGTCGTCCGTCGGGACGTTCTGGGTGACGGCGCTCGCCAAGTCGATCAATGCGTCTCTGCCGCGCGACCGCTACCTCGCGCTCGTCACGGTCCATCTGGGCGATAAAGCCGAGGCGGACATCGCCGAGTTTGAACTCGGTTCCGGCCTGCCGTTCGAGGAGCACAACGGTCACGGAAGCACGGCCACCCTCCTCGCGCCGGAGGCGGTGGCCACGTTCGAGGCGACATTCCCGGACGAGTTTGAAGTCCAAATCAAAGACCTCCGCGACGACATGCGGCTGGTCGGGGTCGTCGAGTTCGTCTCCCCGGCGAACAAGGACCGCGAGTCCGAGCGGACACAGTTCGTGTCGAAGTGCCTGGCGTATCTGGATGCGGGCATCGGCCTCGTCCTCGTCGATGTCGTCACCACCCGCGCGGCGAATTTGCACAACGAGGTGATGGCCGCACTGGACGCACCCGACAAGGCGAAACTGCCGGACGTGCCCACCTACGTCGCCAGCTACCGGCCGACCCGCCCGCACGAGCGGACTCGCATCGCCACTTGGCCGTACCCGTGCGAAGTCGGGAAGCCGATCCCCGGCGTGCCGCTCGCGCTCAAGAACGGCCCGACCGTCCGGCTCGACCTGGAAGGCACCTACCTGGACGTCCTCACCGGCCACAACCTGTAACCCGTGCCCCCACCCACCACATCACCGGCGTTTTCGTGGCGGGCGCTGTTCGAGGCGTCCGCGACGGCGGTGTTCGTCGTCGGCGGGGACCGCACCCTGCGGTACGCCAACCCGGCGTGGGAGAAACTGACCGACTCCGACTTGGAGAAGCTGCGCGGGACGAAGTTCGCCGAGACCCGCGAGAGTGCGTCGCCGCTGTGGAAGTCCCTCGCCCCGCCGCCGGAGGCGTGGGCCGGGCCGGTGGCGCGGGTCCGCCGACCGGTGGCCGGGTCGGACGACGGGCCGCCGTGGTGGGACGTGACATTCCTTCCGCTGCTCGCCACTGACGGTGCCATGTCAGCAGTGGTCGGGACGGTGACGGTCGTCGGCGACACCGACCCGACCCCGGCCGCGTTCACCCCGGCGGCGGTCGGCGCGGCGCGGTCGGCGGTCGCCGGGCGGTTCACGCTCGAAGCGCTGGCCGGGCCGTCCCCCGCATCGGGTCGGTTGGCGGCGCAGGTCCGCGCGGCCGCGAACTCGGACGCCCCGGTCTGGGTCCGCGGCGAACCCGGCAGCGGCAAGGAGACCGTCGCGCGGGTGATCCACCACACCGGCCACCGCCGCGAGCGGGCGTACCTGGGGGTGGAGTGTGCCGGTTTGCAACCGTACATGATCGACGGGTTGCTGTCCGGCAAGGGCGGGCTGACCGCCGGCCCGCACGTGGGCACCGTGGTGCTGAAGAACCCCGCCGCCCTCTCCCGCGACGTGCAGCGGCGGTTGCTGGAATGGGTGTCCGGCACCAACGGCCCGCGACTCATTTGCACCGCCACCGAACCGCCGACTCGAGCTGTTCGTTCAGGCCAGTTATTGCCGAGTTTCGAAACGGACTGTGCCGCCCTGGAAATCGCCGTGCCGCCGCTCCGCGACCGGCCCGACGACCTGCCGCGACTGGTGGACCGCCTCCTCGACCGCGTCGCCACCCCGACGCCGGCGCTCGCAGAGGACGTGCTGCCGGTTCTCCGCGCCTACCGTTGGCCGGGCAACGTCCGCGAGCTGAGTGACACGTTGATGTCAGCATTGGGCGTGGCGAACGGAGAGAGGATCACCCGCGACCACCTGCCCCGGTTCGTCCGCGAGGCGTTCCTGCTCGACTCGAATCCGCAGCCGCCGGCGAAGGCGATCCGGTTCGATGCCGTGATGGAAGAAGTCGAGCGGCGACTGGTGACGCAGGCTCTGGCCCAGGTGAACGGCAACCTGACGGCGGCGGCCAGCCGTTTGGGAATCCCGCGCGAGCGGCTCGTTCGGCGGCTGAAGTTCTTCGGGCTGCCACACTACCAGCTTCCGGACAAATCATGAAAGCCCCGCTGCTGCTGCTCCGCGCGGCGGACGACTGGCTGCCCACCCAGCTCCGCGACTGGGCGGCCGGCCGCAAGTGGGTGGTCCGCGCCGCGAACCAGTGGGGCGCGTTCGCGGCGGCCGTCGAACCCCGCCGGCCGTGCGTCGCATTCCTTCAGGCCGAACTGACCGCCGACGCCTGGGCCGTGGCGCTCGCCGACCTGCACCGCCGGCACCCGGACGCGGCGGTCGTCGTCGTCAGTGACACCAAGTTGTCGGACGACGCGCGGGCGGTCGTGACGGCGGCGGCGGTGGACCTCGGCGCGCGGCACGTCCTGTTCCCACCGATCACCCGGAAGGGGTTGGAGGACGTGGCCAGCGGGCTGGCCGAGGTGGTACTGGCCCGCGCGACGGGGACCGTCAAGACCGACGCGGAGCCGGTCCTCGATTTGCGAGAAGGGGACTTTGAAACGCGGTGACGCCGGACGACGTCAGAACGTCACCCGGTCGCCGAAGCTGCGGCGTAGCATCGACCGGGTGGCGGCGTTCAGGGGGACGTCCTTCAGGATCAATTGTTTCAGGCCGTACAAACTGCGGGCCGTGGCCAGGGTGTTCCCGCCGGCGTTCGTGACGTGGTGGGAGTCCGACAGGTCGAGTGTTCTCAGCGTGGCCCCGAACGCGGACGTCGGCAGGGCCGAGACGAACGCCACCAACCAGGCGTCGGTGATGCGATTCCCGGCCACGCTCAGCGACCGCAACCCGGACAGGGTGCGGCACGTCATCAACTCCGTGAAGAGGAGAGACGGCCGGTCGCCGCCGCGCGGAAACGGCCCGAAGTCGATCAGCGACGACAGGTTCGGTCCGAGCGTCAGCGACTCGATCGCGGCCAGTTGCGGCAGCCGGTCGAACAGCCCCCGGTAGTCCGCGTTCAGCGCGGCCGGGCACCGCAACTGGAGCGACCGCAGCGGGAGCGCGGCGAACAGCTCGCCGGCCGAGCGGGTGAACCGGTAGAACGGCAACTCGACGTGTTCGACGAACCCCCGGCGGTACTCGACGGTTCCTTCCTCGATCACCCAGTACGGCAGGGCGCGGTCCCACGTGTCCTGGAACAGGTCGAGCAGCCGGGCCTCGAACGCCTGCAACCGGTCGTACTCGTCGGGGTCGGTGGTCGGGTCTTCGAGCGCGATTTGGGTGCGGATCAGGTGGGCGCGGGCGACGTGGTTCGGGTCACCGGTCTCTTCCAAAAAGTCGGCGAACACCAGCCGGGCGAGCAGGTCGCAGGGGTGCTCGACGATGGCCCGCAGGAACGCAGTGTGCTCGTCGGTCATGGCGTGGCCCCACCGGGAAATGGCTCGTCGTCCTCGTTCAGTTCCGTTTGGAAATCGTCATCGTCATCGTTGAAATCGTTCCATTCCCGCGGGTTCGGCGCGCCGAAGAGTTGCTCGCCGACCGTCACGCCGATGGCGTCTAGGGCGTCGATGCCGATGGGTGAAAGGTAGTTGTAGTCCAGGCGCAGGGATTCGAGGCGTGGGGTGTGCGAGTGGTTCGCTAGCAGTTCCGCTCCGTCGTCGGTGATGGAACAGCGCGACAGGTCCAGGCCCTTCAGCCGCCGGAAAAACGG
>JBBRUO010000390.1:0-6041 GCA_038247725.1 Gemmatales bacterium | reverse complement strand
GTCGGCGATGTCATCGGCACCCCAGCGTACATGGCCCCGGAACAGGCGCGGGGCGAGCCGGCCGACACGCGGTCGGACGTGTTCTCGATCGGCGCGATCCTGGCGGAAATCCTCACCGACCGGCCGGCATTCGTGTCCCCGACCGCGTGGGCGATGCTCGCCAAGGCCGCCGCCGGGGACGTGGCGGAAGTCCACGCGCGGCTGGACTCCACCCCGGCGGACGCGGAGTTGGTCGCGCTGGCGAAGCGATGCCTGTCGGCCAATGCGACGGAGCGTCCGGCGAACGGGGCCGAAGTCGCCGCCGCGGTGGCCGCGCACCGGGCCGGCGTCGAAGCCCGACTGCGAATGGCGGAGCAGGCTCGGGCGGCCGCCGAGGCGCGGGCCGAGGAACAGCGGAAGCGGCGGCGGGTGCAACTGGCGCTGGCCGGCGCGGTGGTCCTACTGCTGGTGGTCGGCGGCGGGTTCGCGTGGCGGGAGGATCATTTGGCCGGCGACCACGAACGCGACCGGGTGGTTCAAGAGTTGGAAACCGCGACTCGCCAGCGGCGGGCGGAAGACGGCATCGCGCGGGCCGTCGCGCAGGCCGCCGAGCTTCGCGGGAAAGGGCTGTGGAGCCAGGCCGAAAAAGCACTGGCGCAGGCCGAACCGCTCGCGGCGGACCTGACCGGGGCGGAGCGCATCCGGGAGGCCCGCCGGCAACTCCACTTGGCCCGCGAACTGGAAGAAATCACCTTCGCCTGGATGGAGGCGCGGCGTGGAAACACGACCGCATCGGCCGCCCGCGTCCGCGCGACCGCCGCCTTTGACGAGTCCGGAATCGATGTCAACGCCGAACCGCCGGACGTGGCGGCGAAGGCCGTCGTCGGGTCTCCGCTGAGGGCCGATTTGGTGGCCGCCCTGATGGCCTGGACCGGGTACGAACCGGACCCGGCCGTTCGCGGTCGGGTGGCGGTGATCCTGAAAGCGGCGAACAACCGCGCGGCCCCCGCCGAGTGGTCCGCCGCCGACTTCTACTTGCGATCCGTCGGGTCGCCCACGCCGGACGCGGGTCGGGGAATCCTCCTCGACGGGCTGACCCGGCACCCGAACGACTTCTGGTTGCTCTCGGCTTTGGCGAGCCACTACGAACGGCGGAAGGAGTTCGCCCGCGCCGCCGAGGTGTACCGCGCGCTCCGCGCCGTCCGGCCCGAATCGCACGACATCTGCGACAGCCTGGCCATGATGGCGATGGAGTTGAACGACCTGCCGCGAGCGGAAGCCCACTGCCTGGAATCGATCCGCCTGAAGGAGACGCCGCTGGCGTGGGACTACTTGGCCCGCGTCCGGCAGGCGCGGCGGGATTACGCGGCTGCCCTCATGGCTCACCGGCGGGCAGTCGAACTCGCGCCGGACGACCCGCTGATTCGCGGCAACTTCGGCACCACTCTCCGGTTCGCCGGACGCGTCCCGGAAGCCGTCGCCGAGTTCCGTCGGGCCATCGCGGGCGCGCCGGACGTGGCGAAATACCGGCTCAACCTCGCCGCCACCCTCCGCCTGGATTTGAAGGACTTCCCCGGCGCGACGGCCGTGTTGGTGGAACTGCGCGACAAGAAGTTGGCCACTTCGGACGAAGACCGGCGGCGGTTGGCCGTCGAACTGGCGGAAGTGTCGAGCGGCACCGGCGACCCGAACGCCGCCGTCAAGCTGCTGCACGACGCCAGTGCGTTGGCCCCGAACGACTGGCGGATTTGGCACCGCCTTGGCTGGGCGCTCGTCGGTCTCCGCGACGAGGCGCACGCCGCCTGCGCGTTCGCCCGCGTGGTGGCGCTCGCCCCGGATCGCGCGGAGGGCTACGCCGCGCTGGGCAACCGGTGCATCGCCCGGAAGGACTATCCGGAAGCCGTCGCGTGGCTTCGAGCGGCCGTCGAGAATCCGGGTGCGAACGCCGCGACGTTCACCGCCTACGGGACCGCGCTGACCCGATTGGCGGAGTGGCGGCGGGCCGCGACCGCGTTCCAACGGGCGACGGAGTTGGATGCGAATTGGGTCGTCCCCTGGGAAATGCTCGCCCTCACGCGGCACACGGCGGGCGAGTGGGAGGTGGCCGTTGTCGCTTACGAGCGGGCGATCCGGCTGAACTCCAGGCGGGCGGCCGCGTTCCGGGTGGAAATCGAGAAGTGCCAAACCCTCATCCACAACCGGCGGGAAGCGGCTCCGCCGCCCCGACCGGTGCCGCCCTGCTGACGGCCGAGGTCGGCCGCCGCGAGGTCACGCCGCCACCCCGACGGTGCGGCCCGCGCGAATCAGGTCCGAGAAGTTACTCAGAACCCCCTGCGCGTACGCGGCCTGGGACGGCCAGGCGAACAGCCACACCGTCCGCCCGCCCTGCGACGCCACGGCGTCTGGCAACCCCAGCCGGGTCTCGAGCCGCTCTCCCAGCGCCCGGCAGTAGAAGCCCCACAACGCCCCTGCCGGCACGCCGTACCCGACCAGCACCTTCCGCACTTCCCGCGCCCGCTCCTGGGACAACCACAGGTTCGCGGCGTCCGACCCGACGCGGTCCGCCCGCGCGAACACCTCCAGGTACGTGCCCGACTCGAAGTGCTTGGCGAAGTGTCGAAGCAGGGCGTGATGGCTGGGGCGGAGTCGGGTCGAGGCGGTGTCGAACCCGAACGCGGTGGCCACGCACCGCCCGTCCGGGTGGTCGAACGTGTACGTGGCGTGCCGTTCGGGGACCGACTTCGAGATCACGTTGAACCACATGGTCGCTCTCCTTCGGGGTGACGAGCGGTGTTGGCCGCACCCGTCAATCGCCGTCGGCGGTCGGAACGGACACAAAACCGAGATGGGAAACGACCCCGCCCGGCGGCTGCCGGGCGGAGCGAAACGGAAACTGACTCCGCCTGGGTGGTGGACTCTTCGGTCCGGTCAACTGGATATGGACCGCACCCACTCGTCCATCAGGGCGATCTTGTTGGGGATAGCCGTCGCCCCGGTTCCGTCACCGCTGTACCACGGCAGCCCGGCCCGCTGGAGGAAGTAGGCGGCGAACGACTCCCCGAAGTCGTCCAACGGGTGGGTGGCGGCGTACCCGCTGGCGAACTCGGTACCCTTCCGATACCACCACGTCTGGCCGTACTTGTCGATGCGGGCGAACGCCGAGCTGTTCGGGTTCGTCTGCGTCCACCCGTTCACCGCCATGTGGCGGGTGTAAATCGGGCTTTCCGTGTCCCAGTTGTGCCCGATCTCGTGCAGGATGTACCCGATTTCCCAGGTCCGATTGTTGTTCAGCACCGAGTCGGTCAGCGTGATCGATTGCCCGGAGGTGTTGAACCCGACACCGGAGCCGTTGTTCTTCAGGAACTTGAGCATTCCCCCGCCCTGCAGTTCCAGCAGGGTGGTGTTACCGGTCACCTGATGCAGGATGCTCAGAGCCGCGTCCACCCGCTCGATCTCGCCCGGCGTCCAGTCCTCGGTACCCGGCCGGAAGACGATCGTCGCGTCCTGGGTCTCGACCCCGTGGAGGGTGGTGTCCGCCAGGTCGGACAGCACCGCTGCCGCCGACCAACTCGTCGTTGTCCGCCCCGCCGATGAGCATGTCGTTTCCGCCTTTGCCCTCCAACCGGTCGTTCCCACTGCCGCCGTCGAGGTGATCCGCCTCGCCGTAGTTCCAGTTGTTCCCCTTCAGAGTGTCATTTCCCGACCCGCCGAAGGCGGTCAGTTGCAGCCCGCGGTGGAGGTAGAAGTCGCGGCTGTCGTTGAACGGGATGGTGACCACGCTCAGGCTGTCGTCGCCACCCTTGGCGTCAGCCGTCACCCGCGCGATCTGCGTACTCGCCAGCGCGCCGGCCATCCCGACCACCTGTCCGTTCACCTTGACCTGGATCGGGGCCGCCCCCAACACCTGCACGATTCCTTGACTCTGGAGAACCGTCGCGGTGTCGGCGAAGTTGGTCCCTTCCAGCCGCAGGATCATGTCCTGCGGGGACCAGCTCGCCAGGAACGCCGGCACCTCGCGGGATTCGAGGGTGGTCAGGCCCAGTTTCGGCCGGGTGACTTTGGAAGCCGTCGCGGTGTCGCTGGTCCGGCCGAGGAACGCCTTAAGCTGCTTGAACATGGCCTTTCCCTCTCGTTGGTACCAACCAGGTTGCGGGTTCGGCTCCCGAAGTGGGGCCGACGAACCGGGGTACGCCGAGGGAATTGCGGACCCGACGAGGACCGGACACGGATTGTGGAAAAAGTGGGCGACCGCACGGCAGTCACAGCGAACCCAGTTTGGCCAGAACCTCGCCTGCACCCGACGGCCGTCGCGCGGGATCCTTCTGGAGTAACAACGAGACGAGTTCCGCCAACGCAGCCGGGGCCACGGACGGCGGCAACGGTGGGTGCGGGTCCGCCGACACCGCCAACCGAAGGTCGTTCACGTCCGCTTGCGGGAACGGGCGACGGCCGGCCAGCATCTCGTACAGGATGACGCCGAGCGCCCACAGGTCGCCCGCTTCGGACCGGTCGCCGCCCCACGCCTCGGGTGCCATGTACGCCGGCGTGCCGCCGACGCTGTAGGTCTGATCGGCCGTGAGGACGCGGGCGAGGCCGAAGTCGGCGATCCTCGGGATGCCGGCTTCCAGCAACACGTTTGCCGGTTTCAAGTCGCGGTGAATCAACCGGCGGCCGTGCAGGTGGGCGAGCCCGGCGAGGATCCCTCGCGCCATGCCGACGGCGTCCGCGACGGACGGGGCCGCCCCGCCGTTCACCCGCAACCACCTGTCGAGCGGTCCTTCGGCCGCGAACGGGCTGACGATGACCAACTGACCGTCGTAGCACTCGGCCTCGATCACCGGCAGCACGTTCGGGTGGCCGGATGCCTGCACCCAAACGCCGGCCTCCCGGCGGATGGCCTCGACCAGCGCCGGATCGGTCCCGCCCGCGTGCGGCACCTTGAGGGCGAAACTGGTCGTCGCCAGCGCGGTCCGCCGCTCGGCTCGCCACACCGACCCGAAGCCGCCCTCGCCCAACTTGCCGACCAGGGTGTACGGCCCGATCACCCCAGACGGGTGGAACGGGGACGCCGGCCGCGGTGCCTCCACGGTCGGGCTGGCGGGCGGGCGAGACTCCCGCCACGGCTCGAACAGCTTCGCCCCGTGCCGGCGGACCAGGCTACAGATCCGCTCGGTCGTCTCGTACTCGTAAATCTTGATCGGCTGCACGCGGTCGAGGTGCCGGAGGAGGAACGGGAGGTGTTTCGTGTCGCGGACGAAGTACACCGCCTTGATCCCCCTGGCGATGGCGTACCCGGCCTCGACGAGGACGCTCGAGACGATCCGTTCGGGGTAGAGCAGGAGGAAATACTTCGACCGCTCCAGTGCGTCCAGGTCCCGGACGGCGGACTCGTCCGGTTCGTCGAACGCATCCGGGGATTCGACATTCCGACCGGCGAAGAAGGTGCTCAGCCCGACCTCCTCCAGGCATTGAACGACGGCCGAGACTTCGGCGCGGAACGCGCGATACTTGCCCTCGGAGCGGAAGCCGGCCATGGGTGCCGACACGAACACGTCGATTCCGTCGGGCGACACCGCACCGACCGGCGACGGGTGTTGGATGGGGGACGACATCGGGGCAACCTCTCAAGTGTCTCCAGAAGGTTACCCGGTGCGGCGGCCGGGCGGAATACCAGCGGCACGGCGGGGTGTGGCAATTGATTTTGGCACCGGGGGTTTGGTATGCTTTTCGCATCACCCCTTCCCCGACCCCGAGGCACGGATGCCAACCCTCACCATCGAATACGCCACCGACGCCGAACGCCTGATGCTCGAACAGGCCGTCGCCTTCTTCGCCGAACTCCGCACCGTCGCCCACACCGCCCCCCACGGCACCGTCATCGACGCCCGCGAGGCCCTCGCCCTGACCGGCGGACGCCAGCTCCTCCGCGACTCCCTGGGCCACGCCGTCCAGGCCCGGATCGACGCCGCCGACCGCGAAAAAAAACGCCCGGCCAACGGAACAAAGGACCGCGCCCCCGCCACCTCCTGACCGCCCTCGGACCCGTCCGCCTCACCCGCGCG
>JBBRUO010000389.1:0-6055 GCA_038247725.1 Gemmatales bacterium | reverse complement strand
TTTTTTCTCCGTGGTTTTGTTGGTACTCCTGGCGCCCCCCCGGGGGCCCGATCCGCCCCCCCACTTCGGTCCCCCCGCCCCCCCCCCGGGCTCCGTCGCTTCGTTTTCCGAATGCGCTCGGGTTACGCGACGCCTCCCAGCATCAGCGCCACCCGCTCCGCGATCTTCTCCGCCTGCTCGGTGCAGTCGTTCAGCGCGACGCCGTGCAGCAGGTTGCCGCCGAGGATCAGGCCGGGGTGTGCCGACACCCGCATCTCGATGCGCTCCACCCGCGCCGGGTGGCCGACCTCATACTGCGGGATCGCACGCGGCCAGCGGACGATTTGGGAGAACACCGGCGGGGCCGTCACCGCCATGACGACTCCCATCTCGCGGTGGACGACCCGAAGTAACTCGTCGTCCGGCAGGTCGGCCACATCCGCCCGATTCACCCCGCCGCACAACGCCCGCCAAAGTACCAGCCCCGCCGGCGCGCGGCCGGGGAAGATCGACGAACACCACTGCACCCCCAGCACGTCGCGACGGGTGTTCTGCGGGGCGATGTACCCGAACCCGTCCGGGTTCCGCGGCGCGTCGGCCTCGCGGTAGCCGAGTAGCACGACGGTGACGCGGTTGTAGCGGATGGCGGCGAGTTCGGCGGCGAGCGACGGGTCCAGGTCCGCGAGGTGTTCGGCCTGCGCGTAGGCCGGGGCGGTCTCGACGACGACATCGGCGTCCCACGTTTCCGCGTCGCCGCGAACCCGCCAGCCGTTCGCCGCTTTTTCAATCGCCGTGACCGTTACCCCGCGCCGCACGGCCCCGCCGAGCGATTCCGCCAGCGCGTCGATGAGTTCTTGAAGCCCGCCGGCGAACGACCACATGCGAGTCGGCCCCGGCGTCTCACCCCGCGCTTCCGCGTCGCGCCGCCGTTGCTTGGCGGCCCGGAAGAAGCCCTTCAGCACGCCCCCGGCTTCCTTCTCGAACAGCGGCAGGCGGGGGAACGCGGCGCGGACGCTGAGTTTCTCCGGGTCGCCGGCGTGGATGCCCGTCACCAGCGCGTCCACGAACACGTCCGCCGCTTCCTGGCCGAAGCGGCGGCGGGCGAACTCGGCGACGGACTCGTCGGCCGGCAAGTTGCCCCGCCGCCGGCGGAGCGGCTCCGCCAGCATCGCCAGTTTCCCGGCCCAACTGAGGACCGGCGTGCGGAGTAACCCGAGCGGCGACGCCGGCAGTGCGTGAAGTGTGTCGCGGAGGTACACGTAGCGGTTCTTGCGGCTGCCCTCGCTGGCGACCACCAGTCGGTCGCCGAGGCCGAGGTCGCGGCACAGCCGGACGGTGGACGGCTTCGAGTCGAGGAACCCGTTCGGCCCGTGTTCGGCGGTGAACCCGTCGCGGCGTTCGGTGTGGACGTTCCCGCCGAGGCGCGACCGCCCTTCGAGGAGCAGCACTTCCACGCCGGGGCGCGATTGGCGAATGCGGTACGCGGCGGCGAGTCCACTCAGTCCGCCGCCGATGATGATGACGCGAGGCATAAGGTCAAGGTAGTGGCTCGGCGGCTCCGATACAAATCAGGTCCGTCAATCGACCTCGTTGCGACCCGAGGAGGTGAGGTACTCATTTCGCCTGAGTGATGAATTCGTAGATTCAATTTTGACGTGGCCGTAAAGCCGCAACACTCAAAAGCGTGGCGTAATCGTTGCAATCGCTGCCGTCCGAGAGCACGGCAGACTTGGACCCGCTTTCCTGGTGAAGGAAAGTTGCTTCCGCGGGTTGTACGGTCTAAATGGTTTTGTCCAAAGTTCGGACATGGGCCGATTTTTTCGGCTTTGTGACCAAGTTTCGGCTTTTTAAAAAATTGACCCTCGGGTATAGAACACTCACCCACTCGTCTCGCAGCGATTGGCCCCCCTCGGCCTGCTCGATCACTATCTCACGCGAGCCAGGAATACACATGCTCTCGGCCAACTCCGCACTCCGAGTCTCTCCTCGGATGGAAGCGCTGGAAGATCGTTGCACCCCGGCTGTCCTCGTCCGCTTCGACTACTCGCTCGACTCGTCCGGATTCTTCGCCGCGCCGGAGCGGCAAGCCGCGCTGGATCGAGCCGCCGCCGACGTCACCGCGCGGATTCAGGATACCCTGACCGTCATCGCCCCGACCGCCGGGAACACCTGGAAGGCGACGACGATCAACGGGGTGACGGGGCAGCTTGTAACGATCAACAACCTTACGGTCAATGCCAACGAGGTGGTGGTCTACGTCGTCGGGGGGGCGCTGAATAACGCGGAACTGGGGCTGGCCTCCGGCGGCGCGTACTCGGCCCAGGGGACATCCGACTGGCTGCGGACCATCCGCACCCGCGGGCAGTCCGGGGTGGACAGCGGCACCGACATCGCCATCTGGGGCGGGATGATCGCGTTCAGCAACGCGGCCAACTGGAACTTCTCGGCGGGCGGCCCGAACGCCTCGCAGTTCGATTTCCAGTCGGTGGCCACGCACGAGCTGATGCACCTGTTCGGGTTCGGCCTGGGGAACGAGTCGTTCGGCCGGTACACGACGACGGGCGCGTTCACCGGGCCGAACGCGATGGCCGTGTACGGGTCGGCGGTGCCGATGGAGTCGGGCGACCACTTCGCCGGGGGCACCACCTCCGTCGGGCACGAGAACCCGATGCAGCCGGCGATCCGCCCCGGCGTCGTCCGCCGGATGACCGAACTCGACTACGCCGTGCTGCGGGATGTCGGCTGGTCCGCCACGACCACCACCGCCCCGCCGGTGTCCCACCCGCCGGCCTCCGCCCCCGGCGGCAGTGTCACCTCCCCGGTCCGGGCCGCCCCGCGGCCGACGGCGGACGCGGCCACCGGGTTCGCCGTCGGTGGCGGCGGCGGTGCGTCCGCCTTCGGGTACGACGCGGCCGGCCAACCTGTGTTCAACGCCGGCTCACTCGGGGCGAATTTCGCCGGCGGCAGTCGGGTCGCCGTGGGCGATTTCGACGGGGACGGGACGGCCGACTACGCGGTCGCGGCCGGCCCCGGCTACCAGCCCGAAGTGAAGGTGTTCAACGGGCGGAACGGCCAACAGATGGCCGGGTTCATGGCCTACGAGTGGTACTTCCGCGGCGGGGTGTACGTCGCCGCCGGCGACATCAACGGCGACGGGCGGGCCGAACTCGTTCTCGGGGCCGGGGCCGGCGGCGGCCCCCGCGTGAAGGTCATCGACCTGACGACGAATCAGGTGCTGGCCGACTTCTGGGGCATCGCCGACGAGAACTTCCGCGGCGGCGCGCGGCCGGCGGTCGGCGACATCGACGGCGACGGCAAGGCCGATCTCGTGGTGGCCGCCGGCGAGACGGGCGGCCCCCGCGTGGCCGTGTACGACGGCCGCTCCATCGGCCGCCGAACGCCGACGCGGCTCGCCCCCGACTTCTTCGCCTTCGAATCCACACTCACGAACGGGGCCTACGTCGCGGTCGGCGACGTCAACGGCGACGGCCGGGCGGACCTGATCGCCGGGTCCGGCGAGGGCGGCGGGCCGCGGGTGGTGGTGTACGACGGGGCGGCGCTGAAAGCCGGCCGCATCGTGCAGGTGGCCAGCTTCATGGCCGGCGACGGGAGCGGTCAGAGCGGCGTCCGGGTGGCCGCCGCCGACGTGGACGGCGACGGATGGACCGACATCCTGACCGGCTCGGGCCCCGGCTCGGACGGCTTCGTTCGCGCGTACTCCGGCCTGTCGGCCCTCCGCTCCGCCACGCCCACCGTCTTGAAACAGTTCCACTCCACCGACTGGGCGGTGAGTGGGGCGTTCGTCGGGTAGTCGCGGGTGGTGGGTCACGAAAAGAAAACGTCGGCGTCGCGGCAAGTTGCGCGACGCCGACGTTTTCTTTTCGTGATCCCGCCGGTCGGCGGACTGGGGGGAATCGGCGGTCTGTGCCAGTTGCGCCGCCGCCCTCCCGCCCGCCGCCCCGCGAACTGCCGGCGGGCCTATCGGGATCGCCGCCCGTGGTCCGAATCTAGCGGTAGTTCGACGCCTGACGACCGACCCGGACCATGGAGGGATTCCGTGAAAGTTCGCATCCTCACCGCCCTGACCGCCGCGACCGTGTGGGCGGGCGCGTCCGCTCAAGAGCCGCCGAAGCTGAATTTGAAAGCCCCCGCCCCGACCAAAACCGAGTCCGGCGACATGGTGATGAACCAGTCCCTCGCCGACCAGATCGCCAAGAAGCTGGACGGCCACCCGGCGATGACCGGGTCCGACGTGCAGATCTTCACCAGCAGCGGCGTCGTCACCCTGGTCGGCACCGTTCAAGGCGACCGGCAGAAGACGGCCATCCTGGACGTCGTCCGGTACGTGCCGAACGTCAAGCAGGTGCGGGACGGGATCAAGTTGGTACCGGTGAAGCAGACGCAGGGCGTCGGCCCGCTGGCCACCCCGGCCCCGAGCGGCATGCCCCCGATGCCGATGGCCGGCGGCCCCGGCGGCGGGTACGGCCCGGACCCGGTGCCCGTCGGCCCGGCCGGCGGCCCCGGCGGGTTCGAGGCGGCCGCCCCGCCGCTGCCCCCCTACGCCTGGCCGACCTACGCCCCGCACAACAACGTGTCCCGCGTCGCGTACCCGGAAGCGTACCCGTACAACGCCTTCCCCTTCATCGGGCCGTTCTACCCCTTCCCCAAGGTGCCGCTCGGCTGGCGGAAGGTGACGCTGGAGTGGGAAGACGGCCACTGGTGGCTCGGCCGCAAGCAGGCCCCGGTCGATTACTGGCGGGTGCGGTTCGGCAACTGAGCCCGGTTGACGGCAGAATTCATCCGACGCCCGGAGGCCGTTCCTCCGGGCGTCGGCCCGTTGAGTGTATCACTTGCGCCGCCGGCAGGGGGCCGCTTCCGCGACCGCGACGCGACCCGCCGCTTGACGAACGCGGCCGAACACGTCACGCTGACAGTTCAGCCACTCGCCGCCTTCCGGGGATTCTCGCCATGCTTCGTGCCGCCACCTTCGTCCTGTTCGCCGTCGCGGCGGTGTCCGCGCAAGACCCGCCCCCCCTGGCCCCCGCCGCCACGGTGGGCGGGGAGGTGCCGTCAGCCTTCCGCGCCTTCCTGGTCTGGGACAAGCGGTTCGACGCCAAGGACGTGCGGAACCGCACCGATAAGACCCATTGCCTCGTGTGCGCGAACGGACTGAACCCGACGGTGGTAGTCTTCGCGCCGAAGATCCCGACCGACCCGGCCGACCCGCTGGTGGCGCTCCTGAAGGATCTCGATCAGGCGACCCTCGACCGCAAGGAGGCCAGCTTCGCCGCGACGGTGACGTTCCTGGTGCTCCCCGACGAGCTGCAATACGACGTGCAGCGGGACAAGATGGTGGACGAGGCGAAGGCGATGGCGGAGCAAGCCAAACTGCGAGTGCTACCCGTCGGCCTCGCCGAGAAGAAGTCGAAGGCGACCGCTGCCTGGAAGCTGGACGGCGGCAACGCCGAGGCAGTCACGGTGGTGTTCTACCACAAATTGCGGGTGGTCGGGCGGTGGACGTTCCCGGACGGCAACCCGTCCGACGCCGACCGCAAAGCGATCCTCGACGCCATCCAGAAGGAAATCCCCGCGCCGAAGTGAGCGCGCGAGGTCAGCCCATCGGCAAGTGGTCCTTGCCCGGCAATTGCACCGGGGCCAGCGACCCCTTCCCACCGAGGATCAGCTTCTGCAAGTCGTCCGTGCCGACCGGGTGTGGCAGCGCGAACATCTCGCCGAACATGAAGCCACACCGCGCCCCCTGGTAGCCGTTCGCCGAGCTGACGAAGTGCCGCACCTTGTCGAATCGGGCGAGGTCGAACTGCGACTCGTAGGCTTGGATGGCCAGGATCTTCTGGTCGAAGGTGTCGGTGATGTCCACCACGAAGGTGCTGTGCCAGACCCGCTGCTCGGCCTCGGTGGGGAACGGCGCGTACACCAGATGCGGCACCCGGTATGGGCCGGTGTCGGCGAACCGGTCGTCCCACTTCGTCAGTTGCGAGTAGAACCGCGACGCCTCGATAATCATGTGCCCCTGGTGGTGGTCCGGGGAGGCGGCGGGGGTGCGGCCGGCGGCGCA
>JBBRUO010000388.1:0-6064 GCA_038247725.1 Gemmatales bacterium | reverse complement strand
GGATCGACGTGGTGTTCGGCCCGCCGATCCAGTTCTCCGGCCAGCGGACCTTTGCCACCCCCTTCCGCGGTCGGTTCCTCCGCTAACCGTTGGGACGATGGGTCTTCCCCTTTGCCCCTCTCCCCGACGGTTGGTTTTTCGCATCCGGGCATGCGCCCCTATCTCTACCCGTGCCAACCGCACATTGATCCGACCGAACTCCTCACCGCCCATTCAGGCATCACCAGTCGCGCATAACAGCCTCGGCATTCTTTCGGGTGGTGTCGTCCGATCATTGAACGGCGCAGTGTGCATGCGTACAATCCTTTATGACAACCCCACCCGCCACTTTGCCCCCGAGTCCTACGGCGGACGACCTGTCTCGCTTCTGCTCCCAGAACCCCGACTGCCCCACGCACGGGGAACGCGGGGCCGACACCCTCACCGTCTGCGCCCGCTACGGCAAGCAACACCGGCGGCTCCTGTACTGCCGCTCCTGCAGGTCCCGCTTTTCCGAACGCAAGGGCACACCGCTGTTCGACTCCCGACTCCCCGATCCGAAGGCACTCGCCGTCCTCGCCCACCTCGCCGACGGCTGCGGCGTCCGACAGACCGGGCGACTCGTCGGCGTCACCAAGGATACCGCCGCACGCTACGCCGCTCGCGCCGGCGGGCACGCCCGCCACCTCCACGACGAGTTGGTCGGGCTTTCCACCCCTCACGGCCAAGGTCCCGGTCGATGAGAAGTGGTCCTTCGTCGGCAAGAAGGAGAAGAACGGCGACCCCGGCAAGCCCGCCGACGACCGGAGGGGGATTGCTGGGACCACGTCGCCCTCGACGCCGACCGCCGTCTGGTGCTGGAGGTGGCCGTCGGCCCGCGGACGGCGAAGATGGCGCGTTCGCTTCTGGAGGGGGTGAAGGGCCGGTTGGGCGGCCGGACGCCGGAGTTGATCGCCAGCGACGAGTACGCGGCGTACCCCGAGGTGATCCTGTCGGTGTTCGGCGAGGAGGTGACGCCGCCGCGGACGGGCAAGCCGGGTCGGCCGGCGGGCCCGCGGACGGTGCCGCCGGCGGGGATGTGCTACGCGACGGTGCACAAGACGCGGGAGAAGAACCGTGTGGTGTCGGTGGAGGAGCGGGTGATCTTCGGGGAGTTGCCGGCGGGTACGAAGGCGAGCACGTCGTACCTGGAGAGGCCGACCGGGACGGACCGACACCGGAACGCGCGGAAGGGGCGCAAGACGTACCGGTTCTCGAAGGAGTGCGGTGTCCACGAGTCGATGACGCGCGTCACGCAGTTGAGCGACAACTTCTGCTGGGCGGTGCGGACGTTGGGGGAGAAGGATGCGTCGGGTCGGAAGCACCCGAGGACGCCGGCGATGGCGGCGGGGTTGGCGGACCACGTCTGGAGTTTGGAAGAGTGGGTCACTCTACCCGGCGTTCAACGGTAGCGGGACACCACCAACGCAAGGTGCTGACTCCCAACGATTCCCTCAACTTGCAGGAATTGGCTCTGCGAATCCGGATGTACAAAGATCTGACCAATCAGCAACCCAAGCCGTTCGACTGGAGATTCACCAAGCACGACCTGTTCCGGTTGCTACAACGGATCGCGAAACGGGAGGCCGCACGGAACGCCGCTTCAGGGAGAGAGACTCCCAACACTGAAGCGAACGCGGTTGGCTAACCCTACACGTATTTGGCGAATGGACCACTTAGTAGCCGCGCGTCCCCGCACGGTTCGCCGTACCTTCTACCCGTTGACCATCGGTCACCGTTCGCCGCCCGGCGGCGGGTGCCGTGGGTCGGTTCGTCACGATCTCCCAGGGGTCACTGTCATGAGCGAACACGCTGTCATGGAGCCACCGGTTTCGGAGCCGGAAGTCCTGTTGCAATCCGTCCCGCCCGCCCCCCGCCGAAATCCCATCCGGGGCGTCCTCGGCGACATCGCGGGGGTGATCCCGACGCTGCTCGTCCTGGCCGCGGCCGGGGGCATCGGCTGGTGGGGCCACCACAACGGTTGGAAGCTGCCGAAGTTCTCGGAGTTGAACGGGGCGGTGAAGGAGAAGGACGACTGGTGTGCCGAACACAACGTCCCCGAGTCGATCTGCGTCGAGTGTGACCCCACGCTGATGCCCGCCGACAAGTCCTACGGCTGGTGCAAGGTCCACGGCGTCCCCGAATGCACGCTCGACCACCCGAACCTGGCCCAACTGCCGAACACACCCGTCATCACGCAGGCCGACTTGGACCGGGCCGCACGCGCGCTCGCCTTCACCCCACGGCCCACGAACAACCCGAACTGCCGGACGCACCTGCGGCGGATTCAGTACGTCAGTGCCGCCGCCGCCGACAAGTCCGGCATCGCCGTCGAGCCGGTCTGGACCGCCCCGGCGGTCGAGTTCGTCTCCGCCCCCGGCGAGATCGGGTACGACCAGACGCGACTCGCCCACCTGTCGGCCCGGTCGCCCGGGACCGTCTGGAAGGTGTTCAAGCATTTGGGCCAGCCGGTGAAAGCTGGCGACGTACTGGCCCTGGTGGAGGCCGCCGAGGTCGGGCGGACGGGCCGGTACTTCCGGGCCGGGGTGCTCGCGCTGGACGGGAACGGTGAGCCGGTCGCCATCGAGGACGTTTGCCTCGGGCGGCGGATGACGGCGTGGCTGGCGGGCGAGCCGGGGTACGCCGACAGCCTTGCCACGCCGGACGCGGCCATCGATCCGGCGACGTGGCGGGCGGTGTGGCTGGCGCGGGAGGAGGACGGCGTCACGCTGACGGTCGGGCTGCTGCGGCCGCTCGGGTGGCTGACCAAACGGCGGGTCGGCGGGCGACCGCCGGAGGGCGGCGGCGGCCGACGCGCACTGGGTCGCCAAAGGGCGAAGGGGGTCGGCGATGGCCGGCGGCACTTGACCCATCTCGACCGTCAACTCCCTAACGGCGGTTTCCAACTCCGCCGCCACCCGCTCTGCCGCCGCCGCCCTCCGCGGTTCGGGGAACCGCACGGGGGTCGCCGCCAAACCACTCCGGACAACCCGGTCGTGAGTAGCGACCAACGGCGACACCTCGTCCACGGCCCCCGTCTTCGCCCGGTGGAGCGCTTCCCGTCGAATCGCGGCCGCCCTCTGTCCGAACACTTCGACCTGTTCTTCGATCGATGCAGTCGGCAAGATGGCCGCTTCGAGGGAAACGACGGCCAAGAGTGGCGGAGGTGTGGGCGGGTCTACGAACACGGGTGCTGACTCGGCGACGGATTCGCCATTGGACGGCAGAAGCCAGCGCCCGACCGCGACGCCGACGACGACGCACGCGGCCAACGCCGCCGGGACCAACCAGCGCGGGCGCGACGCACGTGGGCGGTTGGCCGGTACCGCCTGCGGGGTACGTTCGATGCGTGCCAGTAGCGACCGTGGCACGCCGGCCGGTCGAGGAGACAGAGCGCGGACGGCGGCATCCGTGGACAACAAGTCGCCGAAACGTCGCCGACAGGCAGCGCACCCCCGAATATGTTCCCGGCCCTCGTCGGACAACTCCGCCTCGGTACGGGCGAAGAGGAGCCACGGGGCGATGAGGTCGCACGTCATCGGGAATCGCCCTCCAAATACGAGGAAAGGGCGGCGGCCAGTCGGCGGCGGGCCTCGCTCACCCGCCAGCGGGCGGCCTCCTCACTGATGTCCAGGACTGCCGCGATCTCCGAATAGCCGCTCTCGGTTTGAGTCCACAACAGGTACGGCGTGCGATACCCTTCCGGCAGCGCCGATACCGCCGCCAGAAGTCGGCATTCGGCCTCTCGCTCGGCAGCCAGTTCGGACGAGCTGGCGCGGCGATCGGCCACATCCGGTAGCAGTTCGGCAGCGGGTCGCGCGGCCCGGACGGATGCCAGGAACTCGTTGCGGGCGATGCGGAACAGCCACGGCCGGAAGGCGGCCCCGTCCGCCAGAGTCGGCAGCGCCACCCACGCCTTCAGGAACGTCTCCTGCGCCCAATCGTCGGCACCCTCCGCCCCCCGCGATAGCGACCACAGCCACCGCCTCAACGGTCCCCAGTACCGACCGACCAGCGAGGCAAACGCGCGGCGGTTGCCCGTTCGGGCGCGGCGAACGAACTCGGAATCGGAATCGGCGGGGTTGTCCACGGGAAGCGTTACTCCCTTCCATACATCAGATGCGCCAAGTCGGGTCGTGTGAGGGGTTCGGTGTGAAAAAACTCCGAACGGGATCTTTTCCAGACTCTGCCCGAACACTTTCGGATCACTGGCCGAATTGAAGCCACCGGTCGCAGTCAAGCTGATGTGGCACACCACTCCGGATGCCGTTCCACCGCAAACCAGTGACTCGGCTGAATGATGTGGTGAATTCCTTCAGCGACCACACTGGAGTTGCTGCCGTGCCTGCGACCAAACGCGACACTCTCCAACACGTTCCGCGCCCGATGACGCCGGAACAATGGAACGCGGTGGCCCTGCTCGACCTCGCCCCGCCGACCGCCCGCGTCGTCGCGGACGGGGGCGTCGAACGCGACGTTCCGGTGAAGGACGTAGCGGTCGGGGCGGTTCTCGTCGTGCGGCCCGGCGAACGCATCCCCCTCGACGGCACGGTTAACAAGGGGGTCAGCCACGTCAATCAGGCTCCGATCACCGGCGAAAGCGTCCCGGCCCCGAAGGAACCAGGCGACGACGTGTTCGCCGGCACCGTCAACGGCGAGGGCGTACTGGAAGTGGCGGTCACCAAAGCCGCGAACGACACGACCCTGGCCCGGATCATCAAGATGGTCGGGGAGTCGCAGTCGCGGCGGGCGGCGTCCGAGCGGTGGGTCGATCGGTTCGCCGCAATCTCCACGCCGGCGATCATGGCCCTGGCGGTAGCCGTGGCCCTCGTCCCGCCCCTGTTCTTCGACGCCGGGTGGTGGGAGTGGGTGTACCGGGCGTTGGTGTTGCTCGTCATCGCCTGCCCGTGCGCGCTGGTCATCTCCACGCCGGTGAGCATCGTGGCCGCGTTGACCGCTGCTGCCCGCAACGGGGTGCTGGTGAAGGGCGGCATGTTCATCGAACTGCCCGCCACGCTGAAGGCCGTCGCCCTCGACAAGACGGGGACGCTGACCGAGGGCAAGCCGATCGTCGTGGAGGTGGTGCCGCTCAACGGCCACGACGAGGCCGAACTCCTCGAACGGGCGGCCGGCCTGGAGGCCCGGAGCGAACACCCGTTGGCTCGAGCCGTCATCGAATACGCCGCGTCGAAAGGGATCATCGTCACGACCGCCGAAGACCTGCGGGCCGTGCCGGGCAAGGGGTCGGTGGGGCGGTGGAAGGGCCGCGAGTTCTGGCTCGGATCGCCCCGCTACATGGCCGAGCGGGGGCAGGAGACGGACGACGTTCGCGGGCGGGTAGCGGCGATGGCCGGGGCGGGCCGGTCGGTCGTCGTGGTCGGGAACGAGACACACGTCTGCGGCCTGATCGCCCTGGCCGATGCCGTCCGCCCGGCGACGAAGCACGCGATCCGCGAACTCAAGGAACTCGGGGTGGAAAAGGTCGTCATGCTGACCGGCGACAACGAGGCGACCGCTCGGGCGGTGGGCCGGGACGCCGGGGTGGACGACGTGCGGGCCGGGTTGCTCCCGGAAGAGAAGGTGGCGGCGGTGGAGGCCTTGGTCGCCGAGTCCGGCACCGTGGCGATGGTCGGCGACGGGGTGAACGACGCGCCGGCCCTGGCGCGGGCGAGCCTGGGCGTGGCGATGGGGGCGGCGGGGACGGACGCGGCCATCGAGACGGCGGACGTGGCCCTCATGTCCGACGACCTGGGCAAGCTCCCGTGGCTGATCCGCCACAGTCGCCGGACGATGGCGGTGATCCGGCAGAACGTCGCCTTCTCGCTGGCCGTGAAACTGGTGTTCGTGATCCTCACGTTCGCCGGGTACTCGTCGCTGTGGGCCGCGATCGCCGCCGACACCGGCGCGTCGTTGCTGGTCATCTTTAACGGGCTGCGGCTGCTAAGGCGTTCGGCGGGTGGAAGTTTACCCGCCGGTAGCTTGCCGTGGGCGGATGGTGAGGTCGTACTTGGGGAGCGTCTTGGATCGCTCCAGTCGTGCCTCGATC
>JBBRUO010000387.1:0-6067 GCA_038247725.1 Gemmatales bacterium | reverse complement strand
GACCGCGGAGGATCGCGCGTTCGCCGCCGCCGCCTTGGTGACCCGCTACCGCCAGACGCGGGTCGGCCTTCCCACTGTCGAACAAGCGATCCCGGCCGAGGAAACCAAGGCGATTCTGGCCGCCCTCGCCGCCGCCGAGTGGAAGCCGACCGGTGACGCCTTCTCTCCCGTCACCGCCGTCATGATGCTCGGGCTGACGAAGGCGACCGGGTACAACCCGCCGCGACCGCAGTCGGGTGAAGACGCCCTCATCCTGATGCGCACCGAATTCCGGCGGTGGGTCGGGGACGAAGGCGCGAAATACGAGCTGCAGAAGCGGGTGCCGAAGGCGGAGTGAAATGGACGCGGCGCGGGAACGGCCCGCGCCCGCCGGAAACCGTCAGCCGTCCACCGACAGCCATTGGGTGATGTCGGCGCGGGTGTGCGGGCTGGTGTCGAGCAGGTCGCGGGCGTTCTGGTACGCCGCCTGCCACGCCGGGCCGAGTTGCGGCAAGGCGGTCAGCGGCACGCTCGGGTACTCGCGGTACATCACCACTTCATCGAGCGAGGTGGTGACGGCGGCCGACGGCGGGAGCAGCGTCAGGGCCAGTTTCGTCAGCGGGGAGCCGCCGTCACCCGGCGGGGCGGCGAACACCGTCACTTCCCCCTTCGCCCACGGCCCGCCGCCGATCCCGGCCGGGATGGCCCGGTCGTACAAGGCCTGGAACTCCGCGCGGACGCCGGCGGACGAGCCGAATTTCTGCTTCGCCATGCCGGCCAGATCTACGTCGCCGAGCCGCCCGTCCAGGTAGTCGCAGGTGGCCTCGCGGAGGATGCGGTGAACGGCTTCCGGCCCTTGCGCGGAGTTCAGGTTCGCCTCGAACACGCCGCCGAAGGCCAGTTCCAGGCCGGTCTGGAACCGCCGCTCCAGTTCGGCCAGGTCGTCGTCGTTGAGCACCTCGGCGAAGCGGCGGGCGGCGTCCTCGACGGTCGCGCACCCGACCGGCAGCAACTCGGCGGTGCCGGCGGCCGGCCGCTCGGCGTCGGCCACGAGGCGGGCGTGCAACTCCACCAGCCGCTGCCGGCAGGCGGTCAGCTCGGACAACCGGCTGAGCAGGACGTCGTGCAGGTGGGCGTACACGGCGACGGCTCGGCGACCGGTCAGCGCCTGGAGCCAGTCCGTCGGGTATGCCTGGAGGGCGTCGGCCACCTCCGGCCCGGACGCCTTCCGCACCCCTTTCTGCGGGAACGAGTAGTGCTTCAGCCGGTCGTAGGCGGCGGCGGCGGACGCCTCCCACTTGCCGACCCGCGGCTCGACGTGCCCCCGGCTGCGGTCCACCGCCACCAGCAGTTGGCGGACGGCCTCCGCGGTGCCGGCGATACGGAAGTCGGCCGTGTCGTGCAGTTGCGGGATCAGCCGGGCCAGTTCCTCCGTCACTCCGGCGGTGATCTTGGCGGCGGCGGCGGCCAGTGCTTCGTCTAGCAGCGTCGGCTGTTTCACCGCGTTCTCTCGCGGCGGGCCGATGGCGGCGGTTATCTCGTCCACCGCGGCGGCGACGCGGCCCGGGTCGGGCGAGCGGCTCAGCCACCCCTTCGTGGCGACCGGCTCGGCCAGCCGCCGCACCCACTCATCCAGTGGCAGGCCGGCGGCGGCGTCGGCGGCCTCGCGGAGGCGTCCGGTCAGGCGATCCGGGTTGAGGGCGAGCCGCTGCCACAGGTCGCCGGTCCATTTGGTCACGACCGCCTGCAACCGCCCCTGGTCCGGGGCCACCCAGTTGCCGAGCAGAACCGGCGACACCAGCCGCGACACCCGACTGACCACTTCGGCGCGGGGCCAGCCGATGCGTCGCAGGCCGAGGGCGCGAACCTCGGACGGCTGCGGGGCCGGCCGGTCGGCGGCGTCGGCGGTGATCCCGACCGGGGTGAACAGATCCAGGCGGAGGAACTCGGCGACCGTTTCGGTCGGGTCGGACCCGTCCCCCGGAGCCACGGTGGGTCGCCGGTGCAGGCCGCTGCGGCTCAACGGCGTTCCCCCGCGGCGAGTCGGCGGGGTGGTGGTGAGAGTGCCGCTGCCCCGCACGGTGGGGAATGCCGACACCCCGGACCCGCTCCCCGGCTCGACCGTCGCCGGGTACGGCAGCCCCGGCAGAACGCACACGCGGGAGAACGGCGGGTCGTTGTCCACGATGTTGCCGTGCCGGTCGTCGAAGTGGGCGAGGTACGCCGTGTCCGCGTGCGAGTAGTGGTACAACTCGGTGAGGGTGGCGTAGGTGTTCGCGCGGGCGTGGTCGGTCGGCTCCTCGCCGGGGCCGTCGGCCGGGGTGAGCAGGACGCCGACCACGTCCGGGTTGGCGTACCCGATCCGCTTCAGCTTCGCCCGCACCGCGTAGGCCAGGTCGAGGGTCAGGCCGCCGCCGGTGCCCCCTCCCGTCCCGGCCACGATATACACGCGGGGGCGATTGGTGCCGATCAGCTGCCCGGTGATCCCGCACGTCGCCGCCACCGCCTCCGGGGCCAAACAGGCGTCGAGTTCGGCCGACAGCTTCTGCATGACGGGGCGGTAGTGGTCACAGAAGGCCAGCCGGCCGAGCGACCGCAGGCCCATCGTGGTGGGCACCCGCGGCAGCTTGTACAACGTCTGCACGTCGAACCACCCCTCGATGAGCATCCGCCCGTTGGTGCGGGGCTTCAGGTAGTGCCCGGAGCGATTCAGCCGCAAAGGGATGACGGTTTCCGGCGGGAGCGGGGAGTGGCCGACGACGGCCGCGTCCAACGCCTCCGGGTCGGTGTCGAGATACAAGGCGCGGACGGCCGCCAGCCGGTCGGCGTTGCCGTACAGTTCATCCATCCTCTTGCGCAGCCGCTGAACGACGCGGAAGCCGGTGTACCCGACGCCGAGGATGAGGGCCGGGCGGATCGGCCCCTCCCCGCGTTGCTCCGGCGGGGCGGCGCGCTCCGGCGGCGCGAACGTCGCTTCGGCCGGCTGGCGGGGGAAGTAGGTCTGTTCGACGGCCTCAACGACGACCGGGAGGACCGGGCTGTCGGTGCCGAAGCCGGAGTCGGGGCGGTCGGTATTCGACAGCGACCCGGAATCGGACGGCGGGTGCCAGTCGGGGGCGACTCCCACCGCCGGGGCGAAGGAGTCCCCGCCGACCGCCGCCGGCACCGCGACCCGCACGCGGTCGGGCGACCCGTTCTTCAGCGCGGCCACCAGCGCGGCGATCGTCGGGAACCGGGCGTCCGGGGACTTGGCGAGCGCGCGGGCCAGGGCCGGGCGGTCGGCGGCCGGCGACGGGGCCAGGTTGGGCGGGGCCTGAAGGTGCTGCATCAGCAGTTGCTGCATGCTACACCCGTCGAACGGCCGCTGGCCCGTCAGCAACTCCTGGTACACGCAGGCCAGACTGTACTGGTCGCAGTAGCGGGAGACGAACCCGTCGAACGTCTCCGGGGCGGCGTACACCGGGGTGATGCCGCCGGTCACTTGGGCGATGTGCTTCTCCAGGTCCTTCACCTGCCCGAAGTCGGCCACCTTCACGTGGTTGTACAAGAGGAACAGGTTCTGCGGCTTGATGTCCAGGTGCTGGAGCGAGTACTGGCCGTTCATCAGGTCCAGCACTTCGCCGCACTCGACCATATACCCGAGCAACTCGTCGCGGGGGATGCCGGGCAGCCCCTGCCCGCGGCACTCGCGGAACCGGTCCCACAGGTTGCGGTCGGCCAGTTCCATGACGATCATCAGCCGCCCGTCCACGATGTCGTAGCGGTCGAGGGAGAGCAGGTACGGGTGGCGGACGCTCTTCACCCGCTTGAGCGCTTTCAGCTCCTGCTCGGCGAAGCGGTGCCCGTCGTCGTCCGTATTGCGGATGTCGCCGTGGATCACCTTGACGGCCTTGTGGATGCCGCCCGGCGCGACGCACCGCCACACCTCCCCGAAGCCGCCGCTGCCGAGGCGGTCGAGCAGCCGGTAGCCGGGGATCGGCTCGGCGTCGGTTTGGATGGAGACGGCCATGGACGAGGCATCCTGAGTCGGGTGGGGGTGAGAGACCGGGCGGGCGGGGTTACGCCGGTCCGCCGGCGCGGACGGGGGCCAGCCAGGGGGTGTCCGCGCGGGCGTGCGGGGACACGCCGGTGGCGGCCTGCCCCTGGTACGCCTCTCGCGCCGCCGGGCCGAGCTGCGGCAGGTCGGCGAGCGGCACCCGCGGGTACTCGCGGAAGACGACCAGGTCGTCGGCCAGGTCAGCCGGGATGAACTCGATGCCGGGGTTGGCCTCCGCCGCCAACTGACGGATCAAGTCACCAGACGGGCCGGGCGGGGCGGCCAGCAGGGTGGCTTCCATCGGCGGCGGGTTCGTCGCCACCGCCACCGACGGCTTGGCGTGGTCGAAGGCGTCGGCCAGCACCTGCTGACCGTCCGGCCCGTTCCCCCGGTACCGGGCCAGCGCCTCCACCGGGTCGGCGTGTTCCAGTCGCGCGTCCAGAAAGGCGCGGGCCGACGCCTGGACCAGGACGGCGAACCGTTCGCCCCGCCGCGGCTTCGTACACACCGACGCCAGCCCGTTGTATTTCTTCGTGATGTCGGCCTGGATCTGCTGGTCGAACGCGAGCAACTCGTCCGGCGCGAGGGCGGCCAGGAAGCGGTCGGCGGCGGCGTCCAGGGTGAGGCACCCGACCGGCAGCACGAACGCCCCCGGCTCGGCGTCCGGCCCGGCCGTCGGCTCGGCGGCGGAGGCGGCCGCCACGCCGTCCAGGTAGGTGCGGCACAGGTTCACCTCCCGCAGGCACTCCGGGATGCTGGACAACAGCCCGCGGTACACCGTCAGTGCGGCCGACACCAGGAGCAGTCGGTACCGCTTTTTCGGGTAGGTGGCGAGCAGGTCGAACAGCTCGCTCGTCATCGACGACCGGCGTCCGCCGAGGACGCTGAACCCGGACGAGTTCAGCCCGCCGATGAGCGGGAACATGCGGGCGTAGGTGTCCGTCTCCTCGCGGCCGAGCACCTGCCGCTCGGTGTCCAGCCGCTCGATGGCGTCGTTCAGGCGGGCCGTCACCTGGGCCATCGACTCCTCGGCCCCGGCCAGCCGGTACTGCGGCTGCTCGATGAACGACACGACGACGGTGGCCAGGTGCCCCTCGGCCGTCGTCAGAACCTGCCGGGCGGCGACGTCGATGACGGCCGCCAGAGTGCCCGGCTCGCCCATCTCCACTGTCGGCTTGCCGATTAACTTGATGACCTGATCCAGCGCCCCGACGGCCGCCTGCGCGCCCAGTTTGCCGGCCACCGGGGTGTTCGTTCGGAGGGCGTCCACGGCCGCGTCGAACACCGCCTCCGGCTTCTCCCGCAGTTGCTCGGTGACGGCCGCCGTCAGCCGCCCGATCAGCCGGGCCGGCTCCAGTTCGAGCCGCGCCCACTGGTCATCCAGCCACGACTGGATCGGCTCCCGCAGGTGCGTCGTCTCTTTATCCGTCCACCGCCGGAGCACCTGCTGGCAGAACCGCCGGGAGATGGCGGCGAGCAGCTCCATGCGGGGCCAACTGAGGCGGTACAGGCCGAACGGCTGCACCACCGGGCCGGCCAGCCGGTCCACCGGGGCGACCGACCGGACGTCATCGGCGGCCCGCCCCACCGGGGTGAGCATGTCCAGGTACAGCGCCCGGGCCGCGCCGCCGGCGGTGCGGTTCTCGTCGGCCCGCTTCTGCGACTTCGGCAATTCCAGCACCGCCGTCCGCTCGAACGGCGGTCGGGACTCGACGACCGCCACTTCGGCCGTGTCGTACCGGCTCTGGAACCGCTCCCCGGAGGCGAAGTGGTACACCTCGGCGAGGGCGGCGAAGGTGTTCGCCAGAGCGACGCGGGTGGTCCGCTTGTCGGCCGCCGGGGTGAGCAACAGGGCTACCGCCTCCGGCGACGTGTACCCGACCTGGCGGAACTCGTGTTTGATGATATAAGCGAGGTCGAGGAACATGCCGCCGCCGGTGCCGCCGCCGGTGCCGGCCACCACGTACACGCGCGGCTGGTTGGTGCGGACACCCAGGCCGGTCGCCGCCGCCGCCTTCCCCAGCGGGTCGCCGGCGACGAACCGTTCCACCT
>JBBRUO010000386.1:0-6075 GCA_038247725.1 Gemmatales bacterium | reverse complement strand
GGGGAGCGATCTCGCGGGCGGGAAAAACGACCGCGTAGGATCGCTCAGGATCGACGATCTCGACCCGCCACGAGGCATTTTTGCCCACCCCTGCGAAAGCGAGTTCGATTGATTCACAGACTCTGAGGTGTCCGGCTCGGCGAGCCGGACCTACTCCAACCCCCGGCTTCCTCATGTTCCTCATTGTCGGCGGGGATGGCACGCTCGGCACCGCGCTGCAATCGACCCCGGAGCGGCCGGAGGTGGTGGCGGCCACGTCGCGGCGGGAGCAACTGCTCACTTACCGCGTCGATCTGGCGGATTCGCCCGACACCTGGCGACTGCCGGACGAGATCGCCGGGGCCGTGCTGTGCGCCGCCATTACGTCCATCGACACCTGCGAGCGGGACCCGGCCGGCACGCGGGCCATTAACGTCACGGCCACTGTGGAACTCGCCCGCCGCATCCGCGAGCGCGGCGGTCACTGTGTCTTCCTCTCCACGAATCAGGTGTTCGACGGCACCAGGCCGTTCCGCAAGGAAGACGAACCGCCGTGTCCGCTGTCCGAGTACGGCCGGCAGAAGGCGGAAGCCGAGGCGGAACTGCTGGCCGCGGGGCACGGGGTGGTACGGCTGACCAAGGTGTTTGGGAGTGCGCCGAAGCTGTTTCGCGGGTGGCGGGAGCAACTTCGTTCAAGTCAGACCGTCCACCCGTTCGAAGATATGGTGTTCGCACCGGTTGGGGTGAAAATCGCGGCGGCGTCGATTTGGGAATTCGGGGTGGCCAGGGTAAATGGGGTTGTCCACCTGTCCGCCGACGCGGATGTGGCCTACAGCACCGTTGCCCGCCGTCTGGCGGCCCGGATGGGCGTGCCCGCCGACCTCGTCCAACCGACGACGGTGGCCGCCGCCGGCCTGACCGCCGCCGCCGTCCCCCGCCACACGACCCTGGCCATGACCCGCTGGCCCGCGCCCTCCGCCCTGGAGGTGGCGGACGCCCTCATCGAGGACACTTGCAATGGCTGACGCCCCGCTGTCGCCGACCGCGTGCCACGCCTGCCACCGCGACGGGCTGACCGTACTCGACGGGTTCGAGGCGCTCACCCGCGTCACCTCGGATTGCAAGCCGTGGCCGGCGGGCGGACGACTGGCGGTGTGTCGCGGGTGCGGGACGGTGCAGAAGCCGCTGACGACCGAATGGCGGGCCGAGTGCGACGCCATTTACACGGGCTACACCATCTACCAGATGTGGGGCGGGCAGGAACAGCCGGTCTTCGCCGGGGCGGACGGGGCGGCGGCGTCGCGGTCGAGCCAACTGATGCGGAAACTCGCCGACGGCGGGTTCCTGCCCGAGACCGGGCGGATGCTGGACGTCGGGTGCGGCAGCGGGACGCTGTTCCACTCGTTCCGCGCGGTGCGGCCGAACTGGTCGATGGCCGGGTCCGAACTCGGCGACCAGACGAAAGCGGTGGTGGAGGCCATCCCCGGCGTGGAGAAACTGTACGTCGGGCCGTTCGACGACATCCCCGGCCGGTTCGACCTCATCACGCTGGTCCACTGCCTGGAACACGTGCCCGACCCGTCGGCGTTTCTGAGCGAGTTGAGCAAGAAGTTGACGCCGACCGGTGTCATCGTCGTGGACGTGCCCGACCACGCGCGGAACCCCTACGATTTACTGATCGCCGACCACTGCACCCACTTCACCCGCGTCACCCTGGCGGACGCCGCAGTGGCCGGCGGTCTGGACCTTCAGGCCTGCACCGAGGAGTGGATCGCGAAGGAACTGGTGATGGTCGGACGGGCCGGCGGCGCGGGGTTGACGGCGCGGGAAGCGGACCCGGAGGCCGCCGAGACGACGGTGCGGGCGCAACTCGCGCGGCTCGCCCGCCTGACGACCGTCGCCCGCGACATGGCCGCGCGGGGGCCGCTGGGCGTGTTCGGCACGTCCATCGCGGGACCCTGGCTGAGCCGCGAACTGGGCGACTCGGTGCAGTTCTTCGTGGACGAAGACCCCGGCCGACACGGGCGGACGCTGGCCGGCAAGCCGATCCTCGCGCCCGCCGCCGCCCCGGTCGGGGCGCAGGTGCTGATCGGTCTCGCCCCCGAAGTGGCCGAACTCATCAAGCCGCGCGTGGACGGCTACGCCCAGGCGACGTGGCACCTGCCCCCGGCGTGAGGAGGGGCTGTGTGTTAGCCCGCCGCGCCAGCAAGGGACGTGAGGCGTGGCGCGGTCACTCACCCCGGCCACGTCGGTGGCTGGCCCCTCGCTCGCGCGTCGGGCTAACCAGAATAGCCGCTACCCGACCGTCGCGTCGTGCAGGAAGTACGCTTGCCCGTGCCAGCCGTAGGCGAACCACGGGCTGGCCGTCCACTTCGGGTTGTCGGCGAGGAAGTCGGTCAGCGCCTTCCGCTCGCCCATGTTCGGGTTGGCGGCGTTGCAGTTGAAGTCGTCCATGAGCAGCACCCCGCCGTCCCGCAGCAAGTTCGCGTCCGCCAAATATTGCAGTACGAATCGGGCGGATGAGTACAGGTCGGCGTCGATGTGCAGGATCGCCACCGGTTCGCGGGGCGGGTTGGCAGGCAGGCTGGCGTCGAAGAACCCGGCGTGGATGGACAGCCGCGCCTCGCCGATGGCCCCGGCCACGCTCTCGCGGATGCGGGCGACGATGTCCGTTTCCGGGGTCATCGCCCCTTCCACCCACGCCTCCCGTCGGAACTCGTAACTGGTCGTGTCGCTGCCGGTCGGGGCGGGCAGCCCCGCGAACGAGTCGTACAGGTACAAGTCGGCCGGCCAGTGGATGTCCCGGAGCAGTTCGGCGAACGTCTGGGCGGTGAACCCGCGGTAGGTGCCGAACTCGGCCACGCACCCGGTGACGCTGTTTCCTTGAAGGTACCGCAGCGCCCGCTCGAACGCCGGCCGGTAGACGAAAGTGGCCATGTCGTAGTCGGCGTACCCGAGCGGCGGCTGCGACGTGGTGCGGGCCGGGTCGCGATCCGAGAAGCTAATGACTCCGCTCCGCGACAGGAGTGTGAGCAACCGGTCGTGCGTGTGCCTCACCCCGCCCAGCGCGTTGGCGGTGGCCAGTCCCGCCTCCGCCTGCCGCTCAAGTGCCGCCCCGAACTGCTGTTGGACGGCCGCGAGTTGTCGGGCGAGGTCCGCCGCCGTCTCGTGCTGCCGCGACGACTCAGCGCGGAGTTCGCCGAGGCCGTGCTCGAGAACCCGTATCCGCTCGCCGTCGATCTGCCGCTGTTCGATCAGGGTCGTCACGGTCTGGCTGAGTCGGTCGCCGCGGTCGTACAGGGACCGGTTCAGCCGCCTGTGGACTTTCTTCACCAATCGGCGAAGGAGTGACGGCCGGGCGGCCCGTTCCGCAGCGGCCGCGCGTCGCGCTTCCTCGGCGGCCTGGGCGTCCGCCACCGCTTGGGCCAGTTCTGCCTCGACGGCGGCTCGCACTTCGGCCGCCCGCGCCTCCGCCGCCTCGGCTTCCCACCGGATGGCCCGGCTGACGACGAGCATGTCCGGGCCGGCGTCCGGGTGCCGGCGGTCGAACTCGGCGAGGAGGGCGGTTGCGTACCGCTCGGCCGCCGCTTCCACCGGGCGGTATTCATCCGTGACGGGGTCGTCGTGGAAGTACACCGTCCGTCGCATCGCGTCGCGGTGGGGGCCGTTCGTCCACTCCCGCATCCACTCCAGGATTTCCTCGTCCGGCACGTTCTCCGTCTTCACCCACTCGGCCAGGTGGGTGGGTACCGACAACTCGATGGCGATCAGCTCGTCCGAATCTGTGACGAAGTGAACGGTGGCCGGGTCCGGGCAGCTCATCCGCACGTACTCGTGGTCGAGCGTGGTGTAGAGCCGCGTCACCTTGTTCAGCGGGCGGACGGCCAGCGGGTGAACGTGAAAGCAGCGGCACACCAGCCCGTCCGCCCCGACCCGCCAGTAGTAGCTGCCGAGCGACTTGTTCCCGTCGCCGTCCATGACGTGCGCTATCGACAGCGGGTGCAGGTTGTCCAGCACCAACTTTGCCAGCCGGCGGGGGGGCAGGCTCGGCCACTCGCCGGGGGTCGGGCGGAGGGCGTCCAGGTCGGGCGCGAACCGGAGCAGGTCGGCCCGCAGCCCGTGCGTGAGGATGGCCCGCTTCCCCTCGCGGAAGCGATCCAGGCACGCCTGATAGGTGCCGTCGCCGTACACCGCGTCCGGGTTGATGAAGAAGAATGCCGTGTCCGTGTCGGCCTCCGCCGTCAGCGCCCGCTCGTGACAGGCGGTGAGGGTGCGGTACGGGTCGGATTGCACCAGTTGCAGGTCGTCGATGGATTCGAACTGAACCTGATGTGCTTTCTCGTACTGGCGGAACAGCGGCGACGAGCGGAACACCTCGAGATCCCGGTTCCGGGTGAAGACGCGGAGAACGGTGGCGTCCGCCGGCAGCGCGCCGATGTTCCCGGCCGCCATGTGCGACGGCAGGGTGTAGTCGAGGAACACCTGAATGTATTTCTCGCCCCACGCGGGGAGCAGGAACTGGTACTGGTCCGGCAGGGACGCGGGGGCGGCGGGCATGGCCTCGGCTCGGTGCGGGAAGGAAATCCGGCGGCGAATCGGCGGAGTATACCCCCCCGATTCGCCCGCCGCACCCCCAACCCAAAGTCCCCAGCCGCCCTCACCACGCGGCCTTGTAGATGCCCAGAATCTCGTCGGCGGTGCGGGGCATCCGCGCGTTCACCCGCATCAGTCGCTTGATGGCGAACGCCTTCTCGGCGAAGCCGGGCAGCATGTCCTCGGTCACGCCGATGTCCCGCAGGCGGGTCGGGACGCCGATCTCGACCCGCAGTTGCTCGACGTACCGGACGATCCCGTCGGCCACGTCTTCCGGCTCGGACGACCGGTAGTCCACCTGGAACAGCCCGCCGATCTCGGCCAGTCGCACCGCCTGGAGGGGCAGGCCGAACCGCAACACATACGGCAACAGCAGACCGTTCCCGGCCCCGTGCGACACATGCACCGCGCCGCCGACCGGGTACTCCATCGCGTGAACCAGCGCCACCCCGGCGTTGGCGAACGCCAGCCCGCCGTACGTGGCGGCGAGGGCCATGCCGTCGCGGGCTTCCAGATCGTTCGGCGCGTTCACCGCGCGGACCAGGAAGCGGGTCACCAGCATGACGGCGTTGGCGGCGAACAGGCTGGCGATCGGGTTCGCCCCCTGATACACGCTCGGCCCGCCGGCCCGCTTCACGAAGTCGTCCTGATCCGCCGCCAGGAACGCTTCCAGCGCGTGGGTGAGGGTGTCGATGCCGGAATCGGCCGTGACTTGCTTCGGACAGCCGACCGTCAACAGCGGGTCCACGACCGCGACGGCCGGCCGCAGGTACGGCGACAGGGTGCTCACCTTCATCTTCGCGGCGGTGTCGGTGAAGACGGCGGCGGCGGACACCTCGCTGCCGGTGCCGGCGGTGGTGGGCACGCAGACCAGTGGGAATACCGGGCCGGGCACGCGGGAGTCGCCGACCCAGTCGGTCGGGTCGCCGCCGTGGGCGAGCAGCACCGCCACCAGCTTCGCCGCGTCCATGTTACTGCCGCCGCCGAGGCCGACGAGCAGATCGGGTTGGAACGCTTTCGCCGCGTCCGCCGCCTGCCGGATCACCTCGACCGGCGGCTCCGGCACACACCCGGCGAACACCTCCACGGCGCACCCGGCGGCCGTCAGCGGGGCGACGACTTTCTCGGCGATGCCGGCGGCCACGAGGTTGGCGTCGGTGACGACCAGCACCCGCGTCGCCTTCAGTCGGCCGGCGATCTCGCCGAGTCGCGCGACGGCGTCCCGCCCGAACACGAGGGAGCCGGCCGAGTGGAACGTCCAGGGAATAGTGGGAATCATGGTGCGGGCACCGGGGGAAGGTGCGATTGTTCTACTGTTTCCAAGGTCGTCCGCACTCTCCGAGTGCGGGTCGGCCACCGCACCCGAAGGTCGTCCGCACTCTCCGAGTGCGGGTCGGCCACCGCACTCGAAGGTGGTCCGCACTCTCCGAGTGCGGGTCGGCCACCGCACTCGAAGGTGGTCCGCACTCTCCGAGTGCGGGTCGGCCACCGCACTCGGAGAGT
>JBBRUO010000385.1:0-6078 GCA_038247725.1 Gemmatales bacterium | reverse complement strand
GCCTCGGTGCCGCGGTAGTTCCGCACCTCGCCCCGCGCGGTCACCCGAACCGGGTTGGTCGGGTCTCGCTCCACGTCGAACCGCACGACGCCGACGTTGTCCGACCGGCCGAAGTCCATCCGCACCGGCGGCCGTCGCCAGTTCATGTTCAGGTTGGTCAGGGCGAACTCCGGCACCGGCGGGAAGCGGCCGTCGGAGTACAGGAAGACGTCCGCCTTGATGCCTTCCGTCTGCACGTAAGTCCGCTCCTTGCCCGGCTCCGGGTCGGCGGGGGCGGCGGCCTCGTTCTCGGTGGACCGGGCCGGGTTCGCCAGACTGGCGGCCAGGGTCAGCGCCTCGTCGATGCGGGTGGCCCGCTGCGTCGGCCGGATGCCCGCGACGGCGGCTTTCAGCTCGTCCTTGTTGCCGGTGTACGACTGGCGAATCTCGGCCGTGTCGTGGAAGGCGATGACCATGCCCACGTCACCGTTGCCGGCCGCGTCGATCTCCTTGATGGCCTCGGCTTTGGCCCACGCCAGCCGGTCTTTCCCGCCCTCGGTCACGTCCGTGGCGGACATGCTGGCCGAGTTGTCGATGAGGAGGATGTAGTGCCGGCCGCCGAACAGCGACCCGTGCAGACGCGGCCCCAGCACGGCGTACAGCAGCAGCATGACGGCCAGCAGTTGCAACAGCAGCAGCACGTTCCGCCGCATCCACTGCATCAGCCGGTTGACGTGCAAGTCCTCGATGCTCTTCTTCCACAGGAACGTGGACGGCACCGCCAGCGCCTTGCGTTGCAACCGCAGGAAGTACAGCAGCACGATGAGCGGCGGGATGCAGAACAGGACCACGGCGGCGGGGATGCCGAGGGCCAGCCGGTGGCTGATGTCGAGGCGGGATTCGAGCCAGTTGTTGACGGCCGCCCCGTGGCCGAGCAGGTCGGCGATGAACACGCCGACGCCCGGCAGGGCGAACAGGATGAGGGCGACGACGCCGGCGAGGAAGGCGGTGCGCATGGGTGGCGTCGGGGTGATGGGCACGGGCGCGAACACTCCCCGCTAGCGTATGCGCTCCTCGTTCAGGCGTCCGGGGCGGGCGGCCAGGGGAGTTGTTTCAGCAAGGCGTCGATATCGACGCCCGGCGGCGGGACGAACCCGTCCGGCAGCGGGGAGCCGTAAAACTTCAGCCTCCCGCGCATGAACGCCAGCAACTCGTCCGCCGTCCGCTGTCGCGGGGCAACGTCCGGCGGGTTCTCGTCGCTCGTGAACCAGAACAGCGGCTCGTCGAGGCTTTCCGTGAACGACTCGACGTCGGGTTTCAAGGTCATGGCTCGCGCGCCTCCATGAGGTTGACTCGGAATGGGGATAGGGCGATCAACTCGCCGTTGACCTCCAAACTAATGTCGTAGCTGCCAGCCGTGGGGAATCGGCAAAAGACCTGGAGGACGAATCGGACTTCCGTCAGCCGGTCAGGGGCGGTGATTTCCGCGAGGTGCGAGAACACGACGGTCGGCGTGATCGGCGAGGAGATCGTCGTCCGGATGGACAACGGGCCAAGTCCGTTCGCCAGGTACGCCACGACGAAGAATGGTCTCGGGGTGCCGGGTAGCGCCGACAGCCGGAAACCGCGAAAGCAGTTGTGGAGCGTCAGGTTCTTGCTGACCGGGTCGCCGTCCACTCGTTCGCACACATACAACCCGCGGACGACAGGAACGATTGCCATCGCGTTCTCCTCAAGACTGTCTTCACTGTACACGCCCGTGGCACGGCGCTCAAGCGGCGTCGGAAGTGGCCGCCGGCGCGTCGCATTCGGCAACACGGTGTCGGCTTCCGCCGTTAACGCGCGGCAGCGCCGTCGCGCCGGGGTGGAACTGTCACCGTCGGCTCGCCCGACGGGTGGCGGATTTCGCCGAATCTTCCGACCGTTCCGGGGTACGCTGAACTACGGTTCCATCGTCCGGGCCACCCCCGCCTGCCCACACCGCCCCGCGCCCTTTCCCACAGCGATGGTCATGGAACAGCTTTCCCCGCAGTTGATGAACCGGCTGGTGTTCGCCGTCATCATGCACGGGCTGAACGACTCCCAGACGCACCTCGCGCTGAGCGTGCTGACGGACGCCCTCCAGCACCCGAACCCGCAGATCCGCGAGCTGGCGGTGGTCGCCCTCGCCGACCTGCCGGTGCCGCCGGCCAAGCGGGTGCCGCCGCTGACGGTGGCGCTGAAGGACGACTCGTGCCGGGTCCGCCGGCGGGCGGCGCGGGCACTCGGCGACCAGGGGGCGGCCGCGCAGTCGGCCATCCCGCAACTGCTCATCGGGCTGAAGGACTCCGACGCGAGCGTCCGCCGCGACTGCGCCGGAACCGTCGGCCGACTCGGCCCGGTCGCCCACCCGGCCGCCCCGCAACTGATCCCCATGCTGAGCGAGCCGGAACACCGGACGCGGGCCATCGCGGCGGTGGCCCTGAAGCGGATCGGGCGGGCGGCGGTGCCCGCCCTGCTCGACGGCGTGCGGTCCCGCGACCCGGAGCGGCGGGGCCGGTGCGCGATGCTGCTGGCACGCATCGCGCCGGGGGACGCGACCGTGGCCGACGTGCTGCGGACGGTGTTGACGGACGAGGACGCCGAAGTGCGGGCGCGAGCCGACGAGGCGCTGCAACTGGTCACCACGCCGCCCCCGCCGCCGATCGCGGCCTAAGCGACAATCCGGAAATGCCCGTCTGCCTGCGGCGAATGTTCCGCTAGAAACCGTCGTCGCGGGCGGTGCCAGTCGGCACCCCACCCCCTCCGCGACGGCCACGACATTGCCACCATGAATTCAAACGGGGTGCGTCATGCGTCGATTCGTTTCCGCCGGGTTGCTGGCCGGTAGCGCGGTCCTGGGGCTGTCCGGGCCGGCCCGCGCCCGCTGAGGGCCGGTCCCCTGCGAGGTCATTGAAGACCCGGCGGCGGTCGCCGCCAGAACGGAACGGGAGTTCCAGTTGGCCATCGGGTTGGCGGTCGGGATGGGCGTCGCGCTGGTCGGGTACGGGGTCAAGTTCGCGCTCGACACGAAGGCCGCGATCGCCCTCCGCGACCGGCCGCGACAGCCGTGGGACATCGGTTAACCTCTCCCCCACCCTCGCGGGCGTCACCCGCGCGGGTGGAACTTCTTGTGCATCGCCTTCAGCCGATCGCGGTCGATGTGCGTGTAGTGTTGGGTGGTGGCGATACTGGCGTGGCCGAGCAACTCCTGCACCGTCCGCAAGTCGGCCCCGCCGGCCAGCACGTGCGTGGCGAAACTGTGCCGCAGCGTGTGCGGCGACACCTTCGTCGGTAGCCCCGCCCGCTTGCAGTACTTCTTCACGATCTTCCACAGCATCAGCCGGCCGAGCGGCCGTCCGGACTTGCTCACGAACACGTCCGTCGGGTGCGGCGGCGGGGCGGTGAACGCGGGTCGCCCTTCGCCCAGGTAAGTTCGCAGCGCGGCGACCGCCGGCCGGCCGAGCGGCACCACCCGCTGTTTGTTCCCTTTGCCGGTGCATTTCAGGAACGCCGCGTCCAGGTACACGTCCTCGACTTTCAAGTTCACCACCTCCGACGCCCGGCAGCCGGTGGCGTACAGGGTTTCGAGGATCGCCTTGTCCCGCAAATGGAAGCGGTCGCCGGGCCGCGGCGCGGCGAGCAACTGGTCCACCTGCGCCGCGTTCAACACGGTGGGGATCTTCTGCCACAGCTTCGGCGACGCGAGCAGTTCCACCGCCGACTGGCTGACCTTCTCTTCCAGTTTGAGGAACTTGAAGAACATCCGCAGGGCGACGATGTGCCGGGCGACCGATGGCGCGGCGAGGTTGGCGTCGAGCAGGTAGCCGAGGTAGCGGGCCAGTTCCTTCAGCGTGGGCGTCAGGTGGTCGGCGAGCCGGACGGTTTCCACCCACTCGGCGAACCGCTTCAGGTCTCGGCCGTAGGCGAGGACGGTGTTCTCCGCCAGCCCCCGCTCGGCCCGCAGGTAGTCGCGGAACGCCAGGATGTCCGAGTGCAATTCGGCCGACATGGGACAGGCTCCGGGACCGCGAACCGACTGTCCAGTGTCCCACCTTCGGGCCGGGAAGCAACCCGTCCCGCCCCTACTTCGCCAACTCCGTCAGCCGCGTCTCGCGGATGACCGTCACCTTGATCTCGCCGGGGTAGTCGAGCTGCTGCTCGATGGCGCGGGCGATGTCGCGGCACACCCGCAGGGCGTCGGCGTCGGTGGTGCGGCTGGCGTTGGCGATCACCCGCAGCTCCCGCCCCGCCTGAATGGCGAAGGCGTTCTCCACCTCCGGGAACCCGCACGCCACCGCCTCCAGCGCCTCCATCCGCTTGACGTACTTCTCCAGCGTCTCCCGCCGGGCACCCGGCCGGCTCGCGCTGATGGCGTCCGCCGCCGCCACGATCACCGTGTAAATGTTGTCCACCGTGATGTCGTCGTGGTGGCCGACGATGGCGTGCAGCACTTCCTTGCTGGTTTCGCCGTACCGCTTGGCCAGTTCCGCGCCGACCTTCGGGTGCCCGCCCTCCATCTCGTGGTCGGCCGCCTTGCCGACGTCGTGCAGCAGTCCGCACCGCCGCGCCAGTTGCGTGTTCAACCCCAGTTCGCCGGCGATCAGCCCGCACAGGTGCGCCACCTCCAGGCTGTGCAGCAGCACGTTCTGGCTGTAGCTGGTGCGGAACCGCAGGCGGCCGAGCAGTTGCAGGATCTTGTCGTGCGGGAGCGGGACGTCCACGTCGAGGGCGGCCTGCTTGCCGATCTCCAGGATGTTCGCGTCCATTTCGAGCTGCGTCTCGGCCACGACCTCTTCGATACGGGTGGGGTGGATACGGCCGTCCTGGATCAGCTTGGCCAGCGACAGGCGGGCGATCTCGCGGCGGACGTTGTCGAACGCCGACACCACCACCACGCCGGGGGTGTCGTCGACGATCACGTCCACCCCGGTGGCCTTCTCGAAGGTGCGGATGTTGCGGCCTTCCCGCCCGATGATGCGGCCTTTCATGTCGTCGGACGGGATGTCCACGGTGCTGACGGTGGCGTCGGCGGTGTGACCGGAGGCGTACCGCTGGATGGCAGTAGCCAGGATCTCGCGGGCTTTCGCCTCGGCCTGCTGCGTGAACTGCTCGTTCGACCGGCGGATGCGGGTGGCCACCTCGTCGGCCAGTTCCCGCTCCAGCCGGTCCATCAGCTGCGCCGTCGCCGCGTCCTTCGACAATCCGGATAACGTCTGAAGTGTTTTCGTCTCCTGGGCGATGAGGGCGTCCAGGTTCGCCGCCTTTTGGTCCAGTGCCTCCCGCTGCTCGGCCGCCTTCTTCTGCGCGGCCTCGGCCGCCTTCTTGTGCGCGCCCAACTCCTTCTGCTGGGCTTCCAACGTGTCCTCGCGTTTCTCCAGCCGCCGCTCGGTCTCGCGGAGTTCGCCGCGGGTCTTCTCCAGTTCTCGCGTCACCTCTTCACGCTTGCGGAAGGCGTCGTCCTTGGCCCGCAGTTCGCCGTCCTTGACGATGCGGTCGGCGTCGCGGCGGGCCTGTTCCATCAGTACCTCGGCGCGGGCCTCGGTCTGGCGGATCACCTCCGGATCGGGGGCGGCGGGAACGGAGACCGGTACCACGGTGACGGCGGCGGGTGGCGGCGGCGGCGTGGGGCGGGACCGCAGCGCCCGCGCGAACAGGTACAGTGCCCCAAACACGAGGAGGGCGTTGGCGGCGATTAGCCCGCCGATCAAGTAGGGGTCCATTCGGGCCAGCTCCTTCGGCGGCCCGTTGTCCGAGCGTGGGTCGGCGACGGGGTCGGTCGCTGGCGGTCACGGTCTCCGGTGGGCGTGGGGTCGCGCGGGCGGCGCGCGAGCCGGGCCGTTAGTGTCAATCCCGCTGGGAGTGCCGGCGGGCCGGGGGAACAACGGGTCGTGGGGTATCGGTTCGCGGCGCGGCGGTATCACCCACTCCTGCGGGCGTCCGTCGGGGCACCGTTCGCCCGGCGGAGGTGAACCCGACCGTCCTGGTCGGGATTGTGGGGGCATTATGCGAGGACGAGAATCCAACTGCAACCAGAAACTCGCTCCGGTTCCGAGTCAGTTGAACCGGCGGGGTCGGGTG
>JBBRUO010000384.1:0-6084 GCA_038247725.1 Gemmatales bacterium | reverse complement strand
TTCCTGGGTCGGTACGAGGTGACCAAGCTGCTCGGCGAGGGCGGCATGGGGCGGGTGTACCTGGCCAAGCAGTCCGACCTCGGCCGCCAAGTGGTGGTCAAGGTGATGCACGACCACATCGCCGCCGACGCCAAGTTCCGCGACCGGTTCCAGCGGGAAACGCTGCTGATGGCGCGGTTCCACCACCCGTTCGCCGTCGCCCTGTTCGACGCCAGCCTGAACGACCCGGCCGGCCCGTGCATCGTCATGGAGTACGTGAAGGGCGGGAACCTGGAGGACCTGCTGAAGAAGGCGCGGAAAATGACCCCACTGCGGGTGGGGCGGATCGTCGGGCAGTTGTGCGAAGTGCTTCAAGCGGCGCACGACGAGAACATCATCCACCGCGACCTGAAGCCGGCGAACCTGATGGTGACGGAGTCGGACACGCCCAAGGAGCGGATCAAGGTGATGGACTTCGGGCTGGCCAAGATGATCGACGGGCCGGCCCGCCAGGTGACCGACACGACCGTCGATTTCGCCGTCGGCACGCCGGCGTACATCTGCCCCGAGCAAGTCCGCGGGGAGCCAATGGACCACCGCGGCGACCTGTACAGCGTCGGCGTCATGGCCTACGAGTTGCTGTCCGGCCGCACCCCGTTCCTGGGCACGTCGGGGATGGACGTGCTGCTCGCGCACGCCACCGAGGAGCCGCCCACGTTCGCCGAGATCGGGCTGGCGGGGTGGGTGCCGGCGTCGGTCGAGGCGGTCATCCGCCGCTGCCTGGCGAAGGACCCGGACGACCGCCAGCAGTCAGCCAAGGAGTTCGCCGACGAGTTCGCGGCGGCGCTGAAGGAGGCGAAAGCGGAAGCCCGCGGGCGGCCGGCCCATCGCCCGGACTCGGACCTCTTCACGGACGGGTCGGTGCTGCTGCTGGAAACGGCCACCCCCGCGCCGCCCCCGCCGCCGGCCGTCGCCGCGTCCGGTCGGGTCCGCCCGCCCGAACGGGTGATCGGGCCGACGACGACGCCCGCCGCCACCCCGCCGCCCCGCGAGCGGGAGCAGAACGGCCTGCCGTTCGTCATGGAGGCGTGGATGCCGGAGACCATCGCGCTCATGAAACTGAGCGGGTACGTCCGCGACTGCGGCGGCGAGGTGCTCCAGAACAGCGACGGGGTGGTGGTGGTGCGGCTCCGCGGGTCGCGGGGCACCGGGTCCGGCACCTGGTTCGGGTTCGCCCGCCGCGGCAGTGGGCCGGTCAATGTGGAACTGCGGATGACCCGCCCGGACGCCCGCCGCGAGAATCACCTGCACATCCACTGCCTGTTCCGCCCGTCGAACGTGGCCCTGCTCGGCGACCGCGAGTGGCGGGACCGGTGCGAGAAGCTGTTCATCGAACTCCGCGCGTACCTCATGGGCGGGGTGTCGGTGTAAGGCATGGGCGGAAAAGAAGGGCCCCGGTCGAGCCGGAGCGGTTCCGCCGTCTTCCGTGGCCGACTCGGGAGAGCTGTCTGTTACCCACATCTTGGGGACATGTTTTCGCTCGGCTCCCTCACGGAGCGCGGACATGATCGTCGATGCCACGGACGAGGCGGTTTCGGTGTTCGACAGGACTCCGGGGCTGGAGAAGCGGATCCGCAACCGCCTCGTCCACACCGCCGCCGTCATCACCGAACGGGGCTGACCACCTCCAACACATCCACCACCAGCACACCCACGAAGCAGAACCCGACCCCACGACCCTCATGGGCCGGGTTCGCCAAGACCCGATGCCGCATCTCGCAACCAGACCGACTTCCCGCCACAACCGGAATAGGTGAACTGCGGGAAGTGTTCCGATTGCGGAATCATGGAGGTTTGCGTATTTCGCGGTGAACAGGGTGTCGATGGATCAGGGGTAGTTTGACCGCGATCCGGTAACGGGGAGCGGCTGCCACCGTCGCACCACCCGCTCCGGAGTTCACGGCCATGTTCCGCGCGAAATTCCTCCTGCCCGCCCTGGTGTTCGTCTCCGCCGTCGCCCTCGGCTGTAGCCAGCGACCGACCGCCTCCACCGGCGTTAGCGATCGCGCCCTCGAAGCCAAGGTGGCGAAACTGGAGAAGGACTTGAAGGCGCTGCGAGATGAAGCCGGGAAGGTGCGGGCGGAGGCGGCCCGCCAGCTCGCCGACGCCGCGAAACAGGTGACCGACGCCGCGAAACAGGTGGCCGAATCGGGCAAGGAGCGGGACGAGCTGGGCAAGGAGCGGAACGAGCTGACGGCCAAACTGGCGGCCCGCACCGGCGAACGGGACGGGGTTCAAGCGCAGTACGACGGCTTCCGCAAGGAGCTGAAGGAATTAGTCGGGAAGATGGACGCCGCCGCGACCGCCGTCGCCCCGCCCGCCGTGACGCGGCTGCCCGCGCCGGTCCTGACGCGGTGATCCGCCGGCCTCTGATATACTGGCGAGGTACCGCCCGTTCCCGCCAACCACCGCGGTCGCATGCTCACTTGGTTCTGGCTGCCCGGTCGCCGCGCCCGCCACGCCCTCGCCACCGGGCGGCCGGAGCAGGCGCGGGAGTTGCTCGAACCGCACGCGGCGGCCGGGCACCGGAAAGCCCTGTCCCTGCTCGCGTCGGTCGCGGCGGCGTTCCTCGCCCGCGCGGAACGGGCACTGGCGGCCGACAACCCGGAAGCCGCGTGGGACGACCTGCTGGCGGCTGAGGCGGTGGCCCCCGGCCTCCCCCGCGCGGTCGAGCTGCGGGCGACGCTGACGAAACTGGCCGCCGCCACCTGTCGGGCGGCGTTCCTCGCCGGCAACCTGGAGTTTGTCGGCGGGGCCGTCACCCGCTTCAAGGCGCGGGCGGCCGTCCACCCCACGCTCGACTGGCTGCCGGCCGCCGCCGCCGACTGGCAGGCGGCTCGCGAGTTGGCCGAACAGGGGGACTTCGCCGCCGCCATCGGGCTGATAGACCGCACCAGGAGCCGCCTGCCGGGGGACGTGGTGGACGGCCTCGCGCAGGCCCGCGACGGCCTCGCCGGGCGGTACGATCAGGCCCGGCCGCTCCAGCAACACCTGTTCGCGGCGGTCGAGCGGAAGGAGTGGCGGGAGGTGCATCGGTGGGCGGAGGACCTGCTCGCGCTCGCCCCGGAACACCGCGAGGCCCGCCAGTTCCGGGCCATGGCGTGGGACCGGCTGGCGGTGTCGGCCGCGCCGAACGGGTCGCCGGCCACTCTCGCCGGGCGATTCGGGCCGGTGGTTCCCGCCGGCCCCCGGTTCAGCCACGCCGGGACGGTGACGGGGCCGATCCCGGTCGCGGCCCCCGCGGCCGTCACCGTCGCCGCCCCCCGCCGTCTGTTCCTGTCGGTCGATGGGGTCGGCGGCTTCCTCCTGCTGTTCAAGCACCGCATCATGATCGGGGCGGACGCCAACCCGGCCCCCATCGACGTGCCGGTGACGGCCGGCCTGCAACGGGTCCACACCGAGATCGCCCGCGACGCCGAGGGCGGGTACCTGCTCGAGCCGAAAGACGGGGCGGCGGTGGCGGTGAACGGGGAGGCCGTGACCGCCCGTCGGCCGTTGAAGTCCGGGGACGAGGTTCGGCTCGGGGCGACGTTCCGCTTCCGCTTCGACCAGCCGAACCCGCTCAGCGGCACCGCCGTGCTCACCCCGCTGTCCCACCACCGGATGGCCGGCCACGCCACCGGCGTCGTGCTGGTCGCCAGCAACCTGCTCGTCGGCCCGGACCAGGACACGCACATCTCGGTGCCCAAGGCCATCTCCGGGCTAATCTTCTACACCACGGCGGACGGCCTCGGGGTGCGGGCGGACGGCCCGATCCGGGTGCAGTCCGTCGAGTTCCACACGAACGCCGTGTTGCCCGTGCCGTGCCAGGTGGAGACGGACGAGTACCGGTTCCGCCTGGACGTGTACGACCCCCGCTCGTGACCGAGGGCCGCCCGATGCCGACCCCGCCCGACCACGCCGAGTGGCTCCGCCGCGACGACTACCCCGTGCCCCCGGCCGCCCCGCTGACCGACGCCGAGCGGCGGATCGTCGCCCGCTTCGGCCACTGGATGGAGGCGCTGACGCGGGGCACGATCGCCCCGGCGACGCCCGATCAGGAACACTTCGTCCTCGCCGCGCGGGGGATGGAAGACCCGACCTCGGCGTTCGAGATCGCCTGGGACAAGGCCCGCCAGGCGGCCCCCGCCGCACCCGCGCCCGCGACGCTGTTCGCCACCGCGAAGCATCTGGAAGAGACCCGCGCGGCGGCCATCGCGATTCGGCAGGAGGACGTGTCCCGCCGCCTCGACATTCTGGCCAAGGTGCAGCCGGAGATCGACGCTCTCGACGCCGAGATGTCGGCCCGCCTGAAACCGCTGGAAGCGGAAATCGCCCGGCTCGAAGAGCTGCTCAAAGAAGGAGTCCGCGCGACGGGAAAGACGTACCGGCATCGCGGCATCCGCGTCACCTACGCCCGCGGCCGGGTGACGTTCGACAACAAGGGGCTGCAACAGTACGCACTCGCCCACCCCGACGTGAACCAGTTCCGCAAGGTCGGCCAGCCGATCATTTCCTTGCGGTACGTGTCGCCGGACGACCCGAAACCGCCGCCGGCGACGGCCGCCGACGGCGAGTGAGACCCCGCCGTCACTTCTTGAACATCGGGTGCTTGGGGTCGCCGCGCGACATCAGGTACGCCAGCAGGTCCAGCATTTCGGGTTCGCTCAACACGTCCACTAACTTCTCCGGCATCAGCGACACGGGCGACGGCTTCACCGCGTCGATGTCGGCCATCGCCACTTCCACCACCTTCGTCGAGTCCTCCGGGTCCGTCACGATGACCAGCTTGCCGCCGAACTCGGAGACGATCCGCCCGGACACCGCTTTGCCGCTGGCCAGATTCACCACCGACGCCCGGTACTGGTCCGAGATCACCTTGCTCGGCTCGGCGATGGCTTCGGCCATGTCTTTCAGGGCGAACCGCCCGGCGGCTTGCGTCAGGTCCGGGCCGGTGGCCCCGCCGTCGGTGCCGAACCGGTGGCACACCACGCACCGGGACGCCGCGAACGCCCGCTCGCCGCTCTTGAAGTCGCGGCCGCTCTTCAGCTTCGGTTCCAGGGCCACCAAGTCGGCGGTCGTCCACGCCCGGCCGGGGCCGATCGGCTTGGGCAACTCCTTCGCCTTGTACGCCGGCCGTAGTCCGGCGGCCTCGATGGCCAGCCGATCCGTGTCGCTCACGTTGGCGAAAGCGTCGGCCTCGATGTTCGTGAGGAACTTCTGGAAGCTGTTGCCGCCGGCCTTGGTGCGGGCCTCGGCGAGGAACCCGTAATACGTCTTCCACCGCTCGAAGGTCCACCCGACCGTGGCGTTCCGCAGGATGAACAGGTAGCTGAGCTTCTGCTGGTCGGCCGAGTTCTTCTGGATGCTGGCGACGGTGCCGCCGTAGCCCCGGTTACGGGCGAGCAACTCCGCCGTCTCCTGGGCCGTCAGCGGCTTCGACGGCTTCTTCAACTCGTCGCACACCTTCGCCACGATGGTCGGCGACTTCAGGTACACGAGCAGTTGCGCGAGTTCGCGGTTCAGGTTGTCGGACTTCGAGGGAAAGAGCGGATCGAGTTTCTTCACCAGCGCCTCGGCGGTCTTCTCGTCTGGCGGGCCCATGCGGATGAAGACGAGCTGATACGCCCGGAGGACATCGATGAGTTCCCTCTCCGAGAGTGCCGTTGGAGTGGCGCGGCCGAGCTCTCGAAGAAGATTCCACTGCTCGGACTTGTCGCCCTGCCGCGCGAGGGCGATGACCCCGCCTACGATTGCATTTACGTCATCGACACCGAGTATCTTCTCTTGCCACACCTTCACCGGCTGTTGCTCGAGCGCGACGCGGGCGGAGTAACGAACGAAGCGGTCGTCGTGGTGCAGCAGCGGCAGCAGGAACTCCACCGCCTTCTTCGCGTCCGCCGCCGGTTGGTGGTACTCCTCGATCTGCTTCAGCAGTTTGCGTTCCGGCGTCTCGGTGGTCTTCTCCTCCACCTTCGCCGTCGAGTCCTTGCCGGTGTACGTCACGCGGAACAGTTCGCTTTGCGTGCCCCGCCCGCCGATGGTGAAATACATGGCCCCGTCGGC
>JBBRUO010000383.1:0-6093 GCA_038247725.1 Gemmatales bacterium | reverse complement strand
GGAAGTCGCGGATGCGCTCGAGGGTGTCGCCGGTGACGGTCAACTCGACGGCGAACTTCTCGTCCAGTCGCACCTCCGCAGTCAGCACCGACACGCCGAGGGAGGCGAGCGTATCCCCCTTCGCCCACGCCTCCTTCGAGGGCAGCCGGTACCCGCCCGCCGCCGCGAAGAACAGCAGCGGTTCGCGGGGGACGGCGGCGCGGAGTTCCTTGGCGAGGTCGGATGGCACGCCGGTCGGCGGGGTGGGGTCGGCGGTGCGGCGGACCACGCCGTTCAGCGCCTCGTCGCGGTCGGCCAACAGGAAGGTGGCGTGCGGACCGGGCAGCACCGCCCCCTCGGTGTCGCTGAGGGTCTCCCGCTTCCGGATCGGCGTCAGCGGGAACGTCAACCGCTTGACCCCCGATGGATCCGTCGCCACCTTCACCGTCGAGCCTGGGTAGCGGTCCAGTTCCTCCACCCATTCCGGGGTCAGCACCTTCCCTTCGCCGGCGACGACGAACCCCTTCGGATCGGTCGTGAAGGCGACGGCGATGCGGTCCAGTTTCCGCGGATCGAACAGGTAGCGATTGCGGAGGCGGTTGAAGGCGCGGGTGATCGGACCGCTCGGCTTGGGTTCCAGCGCGAACCGGTCGAAGTACGCCTTCGGGTGGCCGAACAGCACGGCCGACGGGTTGTCTGGGAGCAAGTCTTCGAGCGCGCGGTACGGCGACTCGGCGACCGGCGGCGGCGTCGGTGTGGGGGTCGGCGGCGTCGGTGTGGGGGTCAGCGGCGGCGACGGCCGGTGGAAGAGGAGGAACACGAGGGCGACGGCCACGACCCCGGCGACTACGCACCCGATCACGGTCGTCAGCGGGAAGCGGCGACGGCGGCGCGCGGCGGCCTTCCGCGACGGCTTCCGCACCCGCACGGTGCCGACGGTGCCGGCCGGGCGGGGCGTGCGGCGGACGTCCCCCGACGGCAGGCTCTCGGCGGACGGCGGTTCGGCGGCGGGCAGGGGGATGGCCTTCGGGCGGGCGGTGCGGGTGGACGCCGGGCCGGTGGTGCGGGTGGCGGTCGGGGTGGCGACGGCCGGCGAAGACCGCGCCGGCCCCGGCGCGGTCTTCGCCGGCGTCAGATCGACCTCCTCATACCGCTCCGAGCGGGGGCCGCCCGACGCCGAGCCGGACGACGGGGAGAACAGGTCGAACTTCTCCCCGTTCGGGGTGTACGGGGCGACGGCGTGGGCCACCGCGTCGGCCGTGGCGGTGCGGTCGGTCACCCGCCGGGCGGTCATGTCGGCCAGCACGCGGGCCAGCCCGGCCGGCACCGACGGGACCAGCTTCCGCACGTCCGGGAACTGGTCCAACTGGTGCTTGATGAGCTTCTCCACCGGGCTGCCGTCGGGGTACGGCGGCTTGGCGGTGAGCAGGTAGTAGAGGGTGCAGCCGAGGCTGTAGATGTCCGCCTGGGGGGTCACCTGGCTGGAGTTCTTCGCCTGCTCCGGGGACATGTAATCCGGGGTGCCGACGACCGTCCCGTCGCGGGTCAGGTCCGGCTGCCCGGCGTCCTCCTCCAGGAACGACCGGACGAGGCCCATGTCGAGGATCTTCAGCGCCGCCTTGCCGTTCGTCCCCGGCAGCGCCCGCTCGCCGTACACCAGCAGGTTGGACGGCTTGATGTCGCGGTGGATGAGCGACAGGCGGTGGGCGTGGGCCAACCCGAGGGCCGACTGGCGGATGTACTCGCACGCTTCCTGGTACGGGAGTTGTCCGAACTGCTTCACCAGCCGGGCCAAGTCCAGCCCCTCCACGTATTCCATCGCCAGGAAGTAGCGGCCGTCCACCATCTCGGCGTCGTACAGTTTGACGATGTTCGGGTGGTCCAGCCGGGCGGCGGCGGCGGCCTCCCGCTCGTACCGCTTCACCACCGTCTTGTTCGCCATCAACTGTGGGCGGACCACCTTCAGGGCGACCAGCCGGTTCATCCGCAGTTGCACCGCCCGATACACCTTCCCCATGCCCCCTTCGCCGATCTTGTCGAGGATCAGGTAGGAGCCGAACAGCAGGTCGGCGGTGCGGCCGGCTTGCAGCTTCTTGAACTGGTATCGGGTGAGAATGCCCGCCCCGTTCAGGCGTTCGGCGAGCGCGGCCGGCTTCGCCCCCCGCTCGGCGAACGCGCGCTCCGCCTCGGCGACTTGCCCGGCCGTCAACCGGCCGCTGTCGCGGAGGGCGGTCAGGAGTGGATCGGACGGTGCGGGATCCATGCCAGGGGGATCGAGGAGAGGGGTGCGCGGCCGGCGTTGCGTAGTTGATTCTACTTCCAATTCGGGCGGACGTGGTCCGAATTTCCGTCAGGCCAATTCCCGCGAGGAAACCGCGCGAAACGGCTGGCGGACACGAACCGTGGGGTCAAATCGGGGGTTCGGGTCTGGTATCGGGACGAATCAGCCGACACAATAACAATCCCGCCCGTTTCAACGACTGAGGGACTCCTCATGGCCGTCAAACACCATCACCCCGTAGCCGTTCCGCCGCCGCCGGCCGCGCCGTCCGTGTTGGACGATGGCCCGCTCTACCCCGGCGGCGAATCCCTGCCGGAGTACCGGTGGGCGTTCAACATGTACATCGTGGTGTTCTTGTTGACGGTGTGCGTGGGGTTGTTGAACTACCTCGGCTGGTATCTCAAGGCGTGGACGGGGTGATTCCGGATTCGCCCGCCCGCGCGACCACGGGTCGAACCCCGTCGGCCCCTTGCGTCTCGGACGAGCGGACAGTAGCTTGAGAGTGCCGGCGTCGGGTCTCGCGACCAGCGAGTTTCCGGCCATGTCGCCCGATGCCGGCGGAATCCTGGACTACCTTGTCTCTGATCCCCGCCTCCCGCCCGAGGTTCGCCACTCGTGATGCCGTTGACGGACGCCCCCGCGCTCACGGACACCCCGCCGCCGGCACCCGCCCGTCCGGTTCGCCCGTCCGAGGGCCCGCCGCTGACGGTCATCGAGAACCGCAGCGGGTGGTCGCTGGCCGACTTCCGGGAGCTGTGGCGGTTCCGCGAACTGTTCTACTACTTCACCCTCCGCGACATCAAGCTGCGGTACAAGCAGACGGTGCTGGGGGTCGGCTGGTCGGTGTTCCAGCCGATCGCCACCATCCTCGTGTTCGTCGTGTTCATCGGCATCCTGGGCAAGGCGAAGGGGGGGATGGCGCAGAGCGAGTACCTCCTCTTCGTCATCGCCGGGGTGCTGCCGTGGACGTTCTTCGCCACCGCCGTCACCAACGCCGGCAACTCGCTCATCTCGAACGAGCGGCTGGTGTCGAAGACGTACTTCCCGCGGCTGGCGCTGCCGACCGCGAACGTGTTCGCCGCCCTGTTCGACTTCTCCATCTGCCTGGTGCTGATGGCCGTCACGATGGCCGGGTTCGGCGTCACCCCGACGTGGAAACTGGTCCTGCTGCCGGTGGTGGTCGGCACCCTGGTGATCCTGGCGACGGGGTTCGGGGTGCTATTGTCGGCGCTCATTGCCGCGCAACGGGATTTTCGCTTCCTGCTGACGTTCGGCGTGCAACTGTGGATGTTCGCCACGCCCTGTATCTATCTGCCGGCGGACGCCTACGGTCCGCGGGCGGCGCAGTGGCTGGTGCTGAACCCGGTGTACGGGCTGATCCTGAACTTCCGGGCGGCGGTCCTCGGCTACCCCGCCGACTTCGCCGCGCTGGGGCTGTCGGCGGCGATGGCAGTCGGCCTGTTCGCGGTCAGCCTGATCTACTTCCGCCGGGTGGACCGCACCCTGGCCGACACAATTTGAGAAGCGATTCGGATGATGCGGCTGGTTTTCGGGAGGGCGAGGCTCCCGCCGAGCCGCGAGCCACGCCGGCGGCTCGGCGGGAGCCTCGCCCTCCCGAAGAAGCCGTTCCCTCGCGGTCGCGGTTCGCCGGGAAAAAACCCGGCCTGACAGCGGCGGGCGGAATCGGTACTCTCCGGGGGTTAGGAAGACCACACCGGAGGTTGTCATGCTCGGAACCCAGATGGCGGCGGGGCCGTTCCTGAAGCGGATCGGGGCGGAGTTGGAGCGGATCGACCCGGCCGAGGTGGCGAAGTTGGCGGACCTCATGCACGGCTGCTACGAGGTCGGCCGGTTCATCTTCGTCATCGGCAACGGCGGCAGCGGGAGCAACGCCTCCCACTTCTGCGAGGACATCGGCAAGGGGACGCTGAAGATGCCGCAGGACCGCACCAGCGGGAAGAAGCGGTTCCGCATCCTCAGCCTGACCGACAACACCCCGTACATCCTCGCCTGGGGCAACGACGAGGGGTTCGACACGGTGTTCGTCGAACAACTGAAGAACTTCGCCACGCCCGGCGACCTGTTGATCGCGATTAGCGGGTCGGGGAACAGCCCGAACATCCTGAACGCGGTGACGTGGGCGAATGACAACGGCGTCACCACCTACGGCGTCACCGGGTTCAGCGGCGGCAAACTGCGCGGCCTCGCCCAGCACGGGTTGCATGTGCCGCTGGACGACATGGGCATCGTCGAGACCATCCACCTGGCCGCCTTCCACTGGGTCGTGGACGACCTGCACCGACGGATTTCGCTGTAATTCGGTCCCCCCTCCCCTGGCGGGAGGGGGGAAGCAGCAAAGACAAAAACACCATGCCACAACCCGCCGTCCGCATCCAGAACATCTCGAAGTGCTTCCAACTGGTGGGCGGGCCGCTGGCCAACGCCAACCTGACGGAGAACGTCCGCCGTGCCGCGTCGCGGACGTGGGCCAAGGTGAAGGCGCTGGTGTCGCCCGGCGGAACCCCCACCGAGAACGTCTACTGGGCGGTGAAGGACGTGTCCTTCGATGTCCACCCCGGCGAGGTCGTCGGCGTCATCGGCCGCAACGGGGCCGGCAAAAGCACCCTGCTGAAGGTGCTGTCGCGGGTGACGGTGCCGACCTCCGGCCGCATCGAGATGCGCGGGCGGATGGGCAGCATGTTAGAGGTGAACGCCGGTTTCCACCCGGAGTTGTCCGGCCGCGAGAACGTGTTCCTGTCCGGCAGCATCCTCGGCATGCGGCGGCGGGAGATCCTCGCCAAGTTCGACAAGATCGTCGAGTTCTCGGAGATCGGCCAGCACCTCGACACGCCGGTGAAGCGGTACAGTTCCGGCCAGTACGTCCGCCTCGCGTTCGCCGTCACCGCCTACCTGGAGCCGGAAATCCTCATCGTCGATGAGGTACTCGCCGTCGGCGACGCGACGTTCCAGCGGAAGTGTATCGACCGCATGGCCGACCTCGCCCGGCAGGGGCGGACCATCCTGTTCGTCACGCACAACATGCAACTGGTGCCCCGCTTGTGCCAGCGGGTGGTGTACCTCGAAAAGGGGCAGGTGGCCGCCATCGGCGACGCGCAACCGGTGGTGCAGACGTACCTCGACCGCCTGCTGGAAGACAGCAAGGGCGGCGACCTGCGGGACAAACACCGCTCCGGCGACGGGCGGGCCAAGTTCGTCCGCGCCGGGGCGTGCGACAACACCGGCCGACCGCTGTCGGTGTTCGTCACCGAGACCGACCTCGTGGTGAAGTTGGAGGTCGAGGCGGCCGACGCCCTGCCGGACGTGACCCTGTCGGTGGTGGTGTCCAGCCTGCACGGCACCCGCGTCATCAGTTCGTGGACGAAGGAAGTCGGGTTCGACGTGGCCCTGACGCCCGGCACGCACCAGTTCGAATGCACGCTGAAGGACGTCCGCATCCGGCCGGGGCAGACGATCCTGCTGAACCTGTGGATGTCCACCGCGCAGGGCACCCTGTTGGACGCGGTGGACAACGCCATCGTGCTGGATGTGCTCGGCGACGACAAGCACGCCCACCTCTCGACCAGCCAGGACCACGGCATCGTCTACTGCGACCACTCATGGAAGCGGGTGTGAGGCACGAACCCAACGACGCTCTCCCTGGCCTGTACCGAGTGGGGCACGCAACCCACCTCCCCTCGTTGAGGGGAAGTCGCCGCGCAGCGACGGGAGGGGAGAGTTCGGTTTTGTTAGCCCGAAGCGCCAGCAAGGGGCGTGTGGCGATGGGACACGGTGACAGTCGGCCACGAAGTGGCTGACCCCTCGCTCGCGCTTCG
>JBBRUO010000382.1:0-6103 GCA_038247725.1 Gemmatales bacterium | reverse complement strand
GTGACTTCTTCACCAGCGGCAGTTTGTTCGGATCTTGACCCATCGATCCGGACACGTCGATCAGGAAGACCAAGTTCCGCGGCGGCATCGCCGACGGGTCGAGGGTCTTCGCCCGCACGCCGACCCGCGCCAGGTGGTGCGTCGGCTGCCACGGGCACGGGGCGATGTCGGCCGTCACCGACACCGGGTCGTCACCGGCCGGGGCGGGGTAGGTGTACGGGAAGTAGTTGACCAACTCGGCGACCCGCACCGCGTCCTTCGGCGGCAATTTCCCCTCGTTCAGGAATCGGCGGAGGTTGCTGTATGACGCGGTGTTCACGTCCGTCGAGAACGTGGACACCGGCTCGGCCGCGACCCACTGGTACGGGTTGTCGTCGAAGTGCGCGTACTGTTCCTGTTGGAGTTTGTCGAAGGCCGCACGCTCATCCGTGACCGCCATCCCCAACCCCGGCATCGCCGGCATCCCGCCAGCGGGCATCATCGGTGCCCGACCGCCCACCGCTATCGGTGCCGCTTGTTTGCTGTCGCCGCCGCACCCGAACAGAATCGCCGTCAGCGCACACAGAACCCCGACGCCGACCACCGAAGTGACCTCGCGCGCAGCCACGACTGCCTCCGCGTTTTCGGAAGGGAAAGGGAACCGACCGTTGGGAAATGCCACCAGTGTGAGCCGCGAACGGGCGAATTATTCCCGACGATCTGTCTTTCGTCGGGGCACCCACGAGAGCTGCCCCGACGAAAGCCCCCGCTTCAATACCCCTTCGGGTGGTCGCGGTGCCAGTCCCAGGCGGTCTCGATGATCGACCGCAGGTCCGGGAACTTCGGCGACCAGCCCAACTCGCGGTGGATCTTCTCCGACCCGGCGACCAGCACCGGCGGGTCGCCGGCGCGACGCGGGCCTTCCTTCCCGGCGATTTTTTTGCCCGTCACTTCCTCACACACACGGATCACCTCGCGGACGCTGTGGCCGGTACCGGTGCCGATGTTGAACGCGGAGCCGACACCGGGCGTCATCTTCTCCAGTGCCAGCAGGTGCGCCTCGGCCAGATCCTCGACGTGGATGTAGTCCCGCACGCAGGTGCCGTCGGGCGTTTCGTAGTCGGTGCCGAAGATGTCGATGTGCGATCGCTGACCGAGCGCGACCTGAAGCACCAGCGGAATCAAGTGCGTCTCCGGGTCGTGCTGTTCGCCGTGCGCGCCGTCCACCGAAGCCCCGGCGGCGTTGAAGTACCGCAGCGCGGCGAACCCGATGCCATACGCGGCGGAGTAGTCGCGGAGCATGTACTCGAAGGCCAGCTTCGTGTTGCCGTAAGGGTTCACCGGCCGCTGCGGGTGATCCTCGGTCAGGGGCAACTTCTCCGGCGTGCCATAGGTGGCGCAGGTACTGGAGAAGACGAACCGCTGGATGTCGTGCCGGCGAACTCGCTCCAACAGGTTCAGGCTGTTGAGCAGGTTATTCTGGTAATACTTCGACGGGTTCGTGACCGACTCACCGACGTACGCACTGGCGGCGAAGTGGACGACCGCTTCGATGCGGTTCACCACCAGTTGGTGGTCGAGGTGGTCGATGTCGCGCAGGTCGCCGACGACGAGGCCGTCCGGCGGGACGGCGGCGCGGTGGCCGGCGGTCAGGTTGTCGAACACGGTGACGGTGTGGCCCTTGGCCAACAGCCGGCGGACGGTGAACCCGCCGATGTAGCCGGCCCCGCCGGTGACGAGGATGCGCATGAGAGAAACGGTCTCGGAGGAAGAACTTCCCATTACGGTAGAAACCGGCGGGAGGGCGGGTAGGAAGAAGGGCGACGGGTTTGGGTGGTAGGTCGAGGTCGAGCCGGCTGAAAGCCGGGGAGGCCCGACGGCCAACCACTCTCACGCCAATGGGAATGGGCGTCGGGCCTCGTTCCCCTGCGGGGAACTTCGACCGCGACCTACGGCCGTCCGGAGTGCATACGATTATGCACGATCCGCGCCTTCTTCTCCACGGGTTTCACTCATGACCGACGCCGAAGTCCGACCCTCCCCGTGGCGGTGGTGGGTGTGCGGGTTGCTGTTCCTGGCCACCGTGTTGAACTACATGGATCGGATCGCCCTGAACCAGACGGCTGTCCGCATCAAGTTCGCCTTCAACCTGGATGACAAGCAGTACTCGCTATTGGAGAGCGGCTTCTCCGTCGCCTTCGCCGTCGGCACGCTGTTCACCGGCTGGCTAGTGGACCGCGTCGGCGTCCGCCTCGTCTACCCGGCGGCGGTCCTCGGCTGGTCGCTCGCCGGGTTCCTGTGCGGGTTCGCGTCCGGGTACTGGATGCTGTTCGCCTTCCGGGTGATGCTCGGCCTGTTCGAGGCCGGGAACTGGCCGTGCGGGGTGCGAACGGTGCGGCAGATCATGCCGCCGGCGGAGCGGTCGTTCGGCAGTTCGCTGTTCCAGAGTGGCACCGCCATCGGGGCGGTCATCACGCCCGTCATCGTGCTGCTGTGCCTCCGCTGGGCGGACCCGCACGAGGGCGAACGCACCGCGGCACTGGCCGCCACGGGCGGGCTGCTGACGCCGGTCGTCGGGTTCCCGACCGACGCCTGGCAGGTGCCGTTCCGCGTCATCGGCGGCATCGGCGTGGTGTGGGTGCTGCTGTGGCTGTTCACCGTGCCCCGCCGTGCGCTCGACCCGCTACCGGACACTTCGACCAAAGCCGAGTCGTCGTTCGCGGCGGTGTTCCGCGACCGCCGGTATTGGGTTCTCGTCGCCGTCATCATCGGCGTGAACACCTGCTGGCACACGTTCCGCGTCTGGCTACCGCTGTTCCTGCAAAAAGAGCTGAGGTACACCGAAGTCGAAATGACGTGGACGACGACGGCGTATTATCTGGTCGGTGACATCGGGTCGTGGACAATTGGGCTGATGGTCTTAATGGTCGGGCGGCGCGGCGGCAACATTCACACCGCGCGGCTGTGTTGCTTCGCCGGGTGTACGGGGTTGGTGTTGGTTTCCGCCGCGTTTCCGCTGCTGCCGCGGGGGTGGATGCTGACGGCGGCGCTGCTGATGTACGGGTTCGGCGCGCTGGGGTTGTTCCCGACGTACTTCGCGCTCAGTCAGGAAGTGTCCGGCCGACATCAAGGGAAGGTGACCGGCTCCCTGGGGTTCATCAACGCCATGTATCTGGCCGGCATGTTCCGCGTGCAGGGGGGGCTGAACGACGCCAACGGGTCGTACCTCCCCGTGCTGACGACGGCGTGGGTCGCGCCCGCCATCGCCCTCGTGATCCTGCTCCTGTTCTGGCGGCGGAACCCGGCTTGACCCTTCCGGGTGATCCTCCTAACTTGTGCGGACGCTTCCAGGCAAGGACTCGCCGCGAGCGTCCCGCCCCTCTTCGACCGACAGGAAGTCACCACACCATGCGCCTCCTCATCCTCGGCGGCACCGGCCGCATCGGTTCCGAACTCCTCGCCGCCGCCGACCGCCAGCACCAGCCGCACCTCGGCACCTACTGCGGCCGCCCCCGCTCGGGCCTGACCCCGCTCGACGTGCGCGACGCCGACGGGGTGCGCGAGTTGATCGCCGACTACGAGCCGGACGCGGTGGTGTGGGCCGCGCCCGCGCTGCCGGAGGCCGTTGCGGATGTGGCCGCCGTGGTCGCGGGAACCGGCGCGGCGTTCGTACTGGTGTCGGGTGACGGTGTGCTCGGCGAGTGCAAGGTGGCCCGGCGGGAAGAGGACGCGCTGAAGCCGGTCGGTGAGTTGGCGGTCGCGCAGGCCGCGTGCGAGGCGGCGGTTCGCGCCGCGCTCCCGGAGCGGCACCTGATCGCCCGCACCGGCTTCGTCTTCGGCACCCGCTCGAAGAGCGATCCACTGAACCGACTCGTGCGGCAACTGCTGAAGGGCGAGACGGCGCTGTGCGACGACGAGGCGGTGCGGATGCCGACGTTCGCCCCGGACTTCGCCGACGCCGTGCTGACCCTGCTCGGCCGCACGGCCACGGGCACGTTCCACCTCGTCGGCCCGGATCGGCATACCGAGTTCAGCTTCGCCCGCACCGCCGCGATGGTGTGCGGCCTCGACGCCGACCTGGTCCATCCGCGGACGGCCTTCGAGACGGTCGGCCCGAAGCGGGTGAACCTGGACCGCTTCAAGGCGATGTCCGCCCTCGGCCGCACGGCCTTCCGGTGCGTCGGCGACGGCGTCCGCGCCGTCCGCGACCGCAGCCGCGTCGCGGTGCCCGCGCTGAAGGCGGCGTGACTATTGCGAGCCGCGACCGCGAGGGAGTGGTGGTATCTTCAATGCCGCTACGGCTCCTTCGCAGTCGCGCCTCGTCAAGGTATCAATCGAACAGCCGGATCAGGTCCGTCACGCTGGTCAGGTTCTCGAAATCCCAGCACCGGGCCAGCATCGCATCCGCTTTCGCCTTACCGTACTTCGGCTCGACGGCGCGGCGGAACTTCGCCTCCACCTCGGCGTCGGTCATCGGGTTGCCGGCGTGCCCGCGCGGGAACTCCACCAGTTTCTCCAGCGTCCGACCGTCGGTCAGTGTCACGGTGATGCGGTTGGGAATGCCGGCGGGATACCGCGAATCCAGCGTCATGTCGTGATGCACCGTCACCTTCGCCGTGAACGCCACCAGCGCCGGGTCGGCGAACCGCGTCTCGGCGAACGTCTCCAGGTACACGTCGCCGTCGAACAGCGCGGCGGCGGTGCAGTACGGCAGGCTGTGGTCGGCCGTCTCGCGGGTCTTCGGTGCCCACGCCTCCGGGTACTTGCCGATGATGTTATAACTCGCCTCGAAGGTGTGAATGTCGATACTCGCCACCTTCGACACGTCCCCCCCGAGTTCGTTGCGCAACTGGAGCGCGGCGTCAATCGCGCTCTGGCTGTGATACTCCGCCGGCCAGAACTTGATGTAGGTCTTGTCGATCATGAACCCGTCCACGTTGTTCGCCTCCGCACCGAACGCCGCCGGGATGAAGATCTCTTGCGACACCAGCCGGAAGAAGCCGAGGTCGCCCTCGAAGATGGGGGCCGGGCCGGTCATCCCGTCGGCCGCGAGGGTCGCCGCGAACACGCCGTTGCGGGCGGCGTTGGCGAACGCGCACCCCTTCCACATGCTCAGTTCGCCGGAGCGGGTCTGCCGTAGCGCCGTGTTGCACACCCCCGCGATGCCGACGGTGTGCGTCGTCTTCGTCGCGTCCAACTTCATCAACTTCGCCGCCGCGACCGCCGACGAGATGGCCCCGTAGGTGACGTGATCGACGCCGTGCTTCCGCAGGCTGGCCGCGTCGCAGAATCGGCACTGGATTTCGTAGGCCAGCACCGCCGCCGTGATGAGGTCGCGGCCCGTGGCCTTCACCGCCTCCCCGACCGCCAGCACCGCCGCGAGGTTGTCCGACGGGTGGGCCGGCTCCTTGCTCAGGTAGGTGTCGTTGAAGTCCAGATAACGGATCAGCAGGCCGTTCACGAACGTGGCCCACTCCGGCGAACTGGTGCCACCGCCGAGCAGGGACGCCGATGGGTTGCCGCTGACGCGGCCGGCGCACTTGCGGGCGATGGCGTAGGCGTCGCTCGGCATCGCCCCGACCGCCGTGGCGAATGAGTCGATCATCCGCCGCTTCGTCTCGTGGACGGCGGTCTTCGTGAGTTTGTCGAAGGTGAGGGCGGTGGCGTACTCGGCGATTCGACCGGCGAGCGTGTCGGACATGGTGTTCTCACGGGTATGGAACAGAAAAAAATAATTCACCGCAGAGGGCACGCGAGGGCACATGAGAGATTCAGAGATTTTGTCTCGATGTTTCTCTCGTGCCCTCATGTGCCCTCTGCGGTGAATCTCTTCAACTACTTCTTCGCGTCAATCACTTCCAGCTTGATGTCCTTGAACCGCACTTCCATCGGGCCGCCGGAATGCACCTGGAATGCGAGCAGCCCGCGGCGGGCCAGTTTGTCGTCGTTGAAGGAGTCGCAGACGATCTCGCCGTTGAGGGTGATGCGGACGTTGCCCTGATACGCCTCCACGACGTAATCGTTCCACTCGCCTTCCTTCACGAGTTTCTCGCCGCCCGTGTTCACCAGCAACCCCCGGCCCGACTCTTCGTAGAGTTTGCCCCACCAGCCCTTGCCGATGTCG
>JBBRUO010000381.1:0-6108 GCA_038247725.1 Gemmatales bacterium | reverse complement strand
GGCGGCCGTATACTTGACCGACACCGGCGGTGAAACGGCCACCGAGGAGTGGTGGGGGTGGCGGCCGATGGTCCACGACGGCAAGCCGGTGATCGACCGCGCGCCGAAGTTCGGCAACGTGATGATCGCCGCCGGGCACGGGATGCTCGGCCTGTCGATGGCCCCCGGCACCGGCAAGTTGGTGGCCGAATTGCTGACCGGCGGGACACCGCACGTCGATCCGACGGCGTACTCGCTGGCGCGGTTCGGGTGAAAACGAGTGCCATCCCGCCGCCGAGCCGCTTGCCTCGGGGGACTCGTCGTGCCACAATGCCTGCGTCGTTCACCGCCCGCGTTCGTTGGGCCGAGGACCGGTCATGACCCGCTTCGCCATTCGCTTCGGCCTCACCGCCGCCCTCGTGTTGACGCCCCCCGCCGTTTCGCGCGCGCAAGACGGGGCTGGCAACTCAAGCCCCCTCCCAGTGGGTGGCGCGCCCAACGCCGAAGTCCTCCGGCGACTCACCGCGCAACTCGGCGGCGGGTCGGGAAGTATTCCCGATTTGGCGAAGCTGGTCGAAGCGTTCGGGCAAGGTGGCCAAGTGGATCGGGCGGGCCTGGAGCAGAGGTTGAAGGGGCTTTCCGCGGCGGACCAGAAGAAGCTTTACGACCGCCTGATGCAGGACTTCGGCGGTAAACTGCCGGACGGACTCAAACTGCCGGACGGACTCAAACTGCCTGCCGACCGGCAGCCGGCGGACGGCCCCCGGAAGTTCTCCGGCGAACCGCCGCCGCCCCCACCCCCGCCGGGGGAGCCGTTCGACCCGCGACCCAACCCGTTCGGACAGCCCGGACCGGTCGTCGGTCAGCCGATGGCGCTCGACCCGCCGGGGGACTTCGGGCGACTCGGTCGCGGCCTGCCGAACAACGGGAACGCCCGTGAGGCCATCGAGTTCTGGGAGAAGAACGTCGGCTCGCTGAACGAGATGCCGGCCGTCCGCGACGCGCTCGTCGCCCTGGCCACCAGCGGGATGGATGCGTCCGGTGACGGCAAGCCGTTCTGGGATGACATCCTCAAGGACATGGCGAACGACGGCGGCTCCTCGTCGGGCGGCCTGTTCAAGTGGCTCGGCGACAACACCAAGGGGTGGTCGATGCCGTCCGGGGGGGGTGGCGGTTCCGGGTGGAACCCGCCGGGGTCGTCGTGGGGCGGGTCGAGGAGTGGTGGCGGGTTCAGCGCCCCGTCGGGCGAGGGACTGGGCGCGGTCGGGATCGTGCTGCTGGCGGTCCTCGGGGCGGCCGTGATCGGCCTGTTCTTCTGGAAAGTCCTGCCGGTGATCCGTGAGGGGCGGTCCCCCCGTCCGCTGCCCGGTCAGGGGCCGTGGCCGGTGGACCCGCGGGCCATCCGCACCCGCGAGCAACTGGTGCGGGCGTTCGAGTACCTGTCGGTGCTGGAGTGCGGCGACCGGGCGCGGTCGTGGAACCACGTGGCCATCGCCGACGGGTTGCGGGCCGCCGTGCCGGGGTCGGCCCCCTACGCCGACGCCCTCGCCCGTTGCTACGAATTCGCCCGGTATACGCCGGAGGCCGAGCCGATCACCGACGCCGCCCTCGCGGAAGCCCGCGGCTACCTGTGTCAACTGGCCGGGGTGTCCCCCGCATGACCCGGACCCTCGCCTCGGCCGTTCTCCTCCTCTTCGCCGTCACCGCCGCCGGGCAACCGGACGACGGCCGTCCGCCGTTCATCCCGCCGAAGGACGCCAACTTCGAGTTGTTCCGTGGGCTGCTGCACTTTTACGGGGTCGAGCCGGTGTCCGTCGATGACCTGGTGGCGATGCGGGACCGGGATTTCGCCCGCGTCATCGTCGTCGTCCTCGGCGGCTCGGACCGGCGCGGCGCGGGCGGGTTTGATCGGTACACCAAACGGGCCATCCTCAACGGCGGCGCGGTGCTGATCGCCACCGACCGCGAGGCAAACCTGACCGGGTACTTCCCGCGCTCCCCCAACGGCGCGGCCGTCGCCGTCACCGGGGACGAAGTGGTACCCGCGCTCGAGCGGGACTGTTACGCCGGCCGCGCGGCGTTCCCACTTCTTCTGATGACCACGCCCGACGATGGCGGGGACGACCCGCTGGTGGGTCTGTTCGCCGGCCGCCCCCGCATCGCCGCCAACCGGCCGAGCGCGATCGCCCGCGACGGCTTCCACGCCTACCTCCCCCGAGAAGTGGCGTTTACCCCGCGAGCCTTCAACAACCCGCGCGGCAGCCTGGTCGCGGTGGGCGGGGTGGGGGACCGCCGCAACCCCTACCGCGCGCTGGCGCTGGCCGACCCGGATGTCCTGTCGAATCAGATGCTCTACTCGTCCGGCCTGCCGGACGAGAGCGGCCGGGGGACGGACAACTGGGTGTTCGCCAACGACCTGGTGAAGAACTTCCTCCGCGACCCGAACGGGCGGGACAAGTGCCTGTTCGTGGAGAACGGGCAAGTGATCGACACGTTCAACGACGTGGAGCTAAAGTCGGTCCAGCAGATGCCGCCGATCCCACCGATCCCGCTGCCGAACCCGCTCGACCGCCGCGTGCAGGCGAAGATGGCCGAACTGATCGACGACGGGGTGGCGACGTTGGAAGACCGCACGATCGCGGACAACCTGCTGACCGGGCCGCCGAACGCCCCGTCCCCGCGGCGGTATCAGACCACCTTGATGGTGATGGCGACAGCCGCCGGGGTGGTGCTGGTCGCCCTCATGGCCCGCCGCCTGCTCGCCGCCCGACAGCGGAAGAACTACGTCCCGGCCCCGTCCGACCCGCTGTTCCTCGGCGACGACACCGCCCTCGGCTCGTTCGGCCAGCGGCGGGCGGAGCTGCTTCGGGGCACCGACTTCCGCGGCCCGGTGGCGCACCGCATCCGGAGCCTGTTCGCCGCGCGGGGGCTGCCGGCCGGGTACGCCGGGCGGCGGCTGCCGTCGGTCGAGTACCGCGGACGGGGCGACCGCGAGCGGCTCGGTGGCGACCTCCGCGACCTGTGGGATGTCGCCCGTGACGAGGGGGTGCCGCTCCCGTATTCCGAGTGGAAGGATCTGGAACCGGTCCTGGCCGAGGTTCACGCCGCCGCCGCCGCCGACCGCTGGCGGTTCGCCCCGACATCGACACCCCCGCAAGGCCCCGCATGAGTACCCGCCCGGCCGTCGCTCTCGCCCCCAGTCCCGACGCCCCCGCCGACACCGGCCCGGCCCGCGAGCTCGCCGCCCGCGCCGGCCAACTCGCCCGCGACGTGGAACGGCAGGTGGCCACCGTCGTCGTCGGCGCGGACGCCGTCACCGAGCAACTGCTGATCGCCCTGCTGGCCGGCGGCCACGTCCTGCTCGAAGGCGTCCCCGGCGTCGCCAAGACGACCCTGTCGAAGGTGTTCGCCAAGCTGCTCGGGTGCGACTTCCAGCGGGTCCAGTTCACCCCGGACCTGCTCCCGTCGGACGTCACCGGCACGTCCATCCTCGACCGCGCGGCGAACGACTTCGTGCTGCGGAAAGGGCCGATCTTCTGCCAGGTGCTGCTCGCCGACGAGATCAACCGCGCCCCGGCGAAGACCCAGTCGGCGCTACTGGAAGCGATGCAAGAATATCAGGTGACGGTGGACGGGCAGACCATCCCGCTGCCCCTGCCGTTCATGGTGATGGCCACCCAGAACCCGGTCGAACAGGAGGGCGTGTACCGCCTGCCGGAGGCGCAACTCGACCGCTTCCTGCTGCGGGTGGAGATGGGGTATCCGGGGTTCGACCACGAGGTGAACATGCTGAAGTTGCACAACCGGCCGGTGGCCGACCCGCCGCCGCTGTTCACCCCGGAGATTATTCGCGGGTTACAAGCCGGGCTGCCGGCGGTGTACGGCCGCGACAGCCTGTACTCGTACATCGTGCAGTTGGCCGAAGTCACCCGCGACCATCCGGACGTGGCATTGGGGGCCAGCCCCCGTGCGTCCCTCAGCCTGCTCAAGTGCGCGCGGGCGCGGGCGGTGTTGCGGGGCCGCCACTTCTTCACCCACGAGGACGTTCAGTCGGTGGCGTTCGGGGTGCTCGGCCACCGGCTCATCCTCCGCCCGGAAGCCGAGATCGAGGGCCGCTCGGTGGCTGACGTGGTGAAGGAGGCGCTGGCCGAGGTGCCGGTGCTGGAGACGGTGTGACCGGGGTGCCGTTCCCATGTCCGCTCCCGCGCACCCCGGCGTACCGCCGGAACACCTCCTCCACCTCGCGGCTCCAGCGACGATCTTGGGGCAGTCGCCAAGCTCAGGCCACGGTCGTTCGTAACTCGGCCAGAAGCTTCATGAGGGCGGCGTAGTCCACCGGTTTGACCAGGTGGGCGTCGAACCCGGCCGCTTTGGACTTATTGCGGTCCTCATCCTGTCCCCATCCGGTCAGGGCAATCAACACGATGCCCTTTCCCGATGGCTGTTCTCGTATTCTACGGCAGGCGTCGTAACCGTTCAACTTCGGCAGACCGATGTCGAGCAGTACCACGTCGGGCCGGAACGTCGCCGCCGCCTCGACCGCTTCGAGGCCGTCGTAGGCGATGTGCGTCTTGTGGCCGATCAGTTCCAACAACTCCGCCAGCGACGTGGCCGAGTCCTGGTTGTCATCGACCACGAGGATGCGGCGGGGAATTGTCGTCATCGGTTTGCCGATGGTCGGCACAGGTGGCGGTTCGGGCGATTCAAGTGCGATCGGCAGACGCACGACGAACTCACTGCCCTGCCCGACACCGGCACTGTGGACTGCCACCGTGCCGTCGTGCATCTCCGCCAAGCTTTTCACGAGCGTCAGACCGATCCCCAACCCGCTGACCGAACGCTCCAGCGAAGTATCGATCTGCACGAACATCTCGAAGATGCGGGGAAGTTGGTCGGCGGCGATGCCGATGCCGTTGTCCCGCAATCGGATCACCGCCTGGTTGCCCTCACGCTCGACGGTGAGATGCATCTGGCCGCCATTGTCGGTGTACTTGCAGGCATTATTGAGGAGATTGCCCAACACCTGAGCCAGCCGGGTCGGGTCGGCGTTCAGGAATATCGGTTTCGGCGGCACCGCGACGGTCAGTGTATGGTCCATGCTCTTGCACTGCGGCCGGGCGGCTTCGACAGCGTGGTGGGCGGCGGATGCCAGGTCGATCCTTTCTCTGCGAAGCTCGATCTTTCCGCGGCTGATGCGGCTCACGTCGAGCAAATCGTCCACCAGCCGCACCATCTGGCCGACCTGCCGCTCCATCATCGCGGACGCCGATTGAATGGCTTCGTCTTCCGGTCGCTGAACCTCCCGGCTTGCCTTGAGCCGCATGATTTGCAGTGCGTTGCGCATGGGGGCGAGGGGGTTGCGGAGTTCGTGGGCCAGCATCGCAAGGAATTCGTTTTTGCGGCGGTCGGCCTCCTGCAACGATTGTTCGTACCGCTTGCGCTCGGTGACATCGCGCGCGGCGGCGAATACCCCCCGCAGTTTCCGGTCGCGGTCGTGGAAGGTGGTCGCGTTGTAGGAAACCACGGTTTCCTTGCCGTCTCTGGCGCGGGCCGTGAGTTCGTAGTCGGTGACTTTGCCTTCGCCCAGCACCAGCTTGATGCCCGCTTCGGCACGCTCCGGGTCGGTGAAGTAGCCCTTGAACGGCGCGCCGATTAGTTCGTCGCGGGTGCAGCCGGTGAGCGCCTCCATCTGCTTGTTCACATCGGTGATGATGCCGCGCGGGTCGGTGGTCATCAGCGCGTCGATGTTCGATTCGATCAGCGAGCGCGTATAGAACTGTTGATCTCGTACGGCCTGATCGAGCAGCATTCGCTCGGCTTCCACTTGCTTGCGCGCGGTATTGTCGGTGCCGATCAACAGGTAACCGATGATTCCGCCCTGGGCATCGCGCAGCGCCGTGACCGACACGACCGCCGGGAAGCGGCTGCCGTCCTTGCGAATGTAGGTCAGTTCGTAGATGTCCTCGATCCCACGCAAGGCCTTGAACACCAGCGCCTCAAAACCGGGCGTAATCGAGGTGCCGAGTTCGACGCTCAACGCCTTGGCACGCGCGATTACTTCCTGCGGATCAGAAATATCGGCGGGTGTGTTTTTGTTTATCACTTCGGCGGCGGTATAGCCTAGCATCC
>JBBRUO010000380.1:0-6150 GCA_038247725.1 Gemmatales bacterium | reverse complement strand
GCGGGAAAGCGACGGGATGCCGGACGTGCGGACGCGGGCGGAGCCGAAGCGACGCGACGCGCGGCCTCCGGGCGACGAGCGGCGGGAGGAGCAGGCGGCCACGATGGCTTCCTCGGGTAAGCCGATGGGCAGTGGAAGCGATTTTACCGCGAGCGGTCCGGCGTGCAATCGAACCGGTCACCGGCGAGCGTTCACACCGGTTGTCGCGCTAACGATGCCTCCACGATGTGCCGGATCAAGTCCTGATACGACACGTCCGCCGCCTTCGCGATCAGGTTCAGGTCGCTGGTGATGGGGTTCAAGCCCGGCAGCGGGTTCACTTCCAGGAAGTACGGGGTGCCGTCGGTGGCGACGCGGAAGTCGAGGCGGGCCACATCCCGACAGCCGAGCGCGTCGTAGGCGGTGAGGGCCGCTTCCTCCAAAGCGCGGAGGACCGCCGAAGGCAGCTTCGGCGGGCACTCGTAATCGACCATCGCCTCGTAGTTCCGCTTCACTTCCAGGCTGTAGACGAAGTGCGGGGTCGGCTGCTTCGGCACCACCCGCATCAGGCCGAGTACCTGCGGCGGGTCGTTGCCGAGGATGCCGACCGTCACTTCGTCGCCGGCGATGAACTGCTCGATCAGCACCGGCTGGCGGTAGACGCTCCACAGTTCCACGACGGTCGGGCCGAGTTGCTCGGGGGTCTCGATCAGGCAGCGGTTGCGGATGCCCTTGCTCGACCCCTCGCAGGTCGGCTTGGCGATGACTGGACAGGCCAGGTCGTGTTCGGCCAGCAGCGCGGGGAACTCGACGAACTCGCCGTCGTACGCCTCGCGCGGTGGGGGCAGCACGAACCCCCTTGGCACGATCACACCCGCATCCGCGACGAGCCGGCGGGTCATGTCCTTATCCAGCGCGACGGCCAACGTGAGCGGGTCGGACCCGGTGTACGGGATGCCGAGCATCTCGCACACGGCCGGCACGCGGGCTTCCCGTGACCGTGATACGCCGGTCCCCTCGGCGAAGTTGAACACCAAGTCCGGCGGAGAGTTCAGCAGCGATTCAAGCAGTGGGCGGCCGTTGCCGAGTTCGGTGACGGTGTGCCCGAGGGCGCGGAGGGTGTCGGCGATGGCCTGGACGGTGGCGGGTGAGTCAAACTCCTCGTACTGGTCGTCCGGCGCGCCGGCGGTCGGCGGCGTGTCCGGCTTCAGGTCGAACGCGATGCCGATGTGCATGGGACACGGGGGTGGAAGGACCATTCAAAAAGAGGAACGCGGATGACGCGGATGAGAGGCAGGATGAAGAAGATCAGAATGAAACTATTCTTATTCTGATCCTGTCTTTATCCCTGCTTTGATGCGCGTCATCCGCGTTCCGATTGATTGCTTCATCTGCTGCCGCTCACCCCCGCGCGGCGGGGACGGCGTCGAGGATCGGCAGGGCGAGGCGGGGCAACCGGGCGGCGGTCGGCTCGGCGGGCGGGCCGTCGGAACAGCCGGTACTCTCCTCGACCAGATGCAGTGTCCGCCGGCGGATCATCCGCTCGTTCCCTTCCGGTATCAGGACCGTTTTGTCCCCTTGCAGTAGGCCCGACACGCCGCGGGTGCGGGTGGCCGTCTTGGCGGCGGTCGGCTTATCCTCGGCCTGATAGCGGATCACCATCCCCTCGTAGTTGCGGAGGATGACGGCGTCGTCGGAGGCGCTGACGAGGTAGTTCGGCAGCAGGGGAATCTTGCCGCCGCCGTGCGGGGCGTCCACCACGTAGGTCGGGATGCCGATGCCGGACGTGTGCCCGCGCAGCCCTTCCATGATCTCCAACCCCTTCCAAATGCTGGTGCGGAAGTGGCCGGCCCCGGTGACGGGGTCGCAGTGGAACAGGTAGTACGGCCGCACCTTGATCCGCAGCAGCCCGCTGATGAGCGCCCGCATGGTGCCGAGGTCGTCGTTCACGCCCTTGAGCAGCACCGAGTGGTTGTTGATGGCCATGCCGTGCCGCAGCAGGCTCTTGCACACGCGGGCCGCTTCGGGGGTGACCTCGCGGGGGTGGTTGAAGTGCGTCTGGATGTACACCTTCTCGGCGGACTCCAGCAGCCGCAGCAACTCCGGGTCGTACAACCGCTGCGGCAGCGTGACCGGGACACGGGTGCCGATGCGGATGACATCGACGTGCTTGATCGCCTTCAACTGGTCGAGGTAATACTTCAGCTTCGGCAGCGGCAGGGTGAGCGGGTCGCCGCCGCTGACGATCACGTCCTTGATCTCGGTGTGCTCGCGGATGTACGCGATCATCCGCTCGTCGTCCTTGCTGATCCCCTCCCACCCGCCCCGCGTGAGGGTGGCCCGCTTGCGGGTGCAGTACCGGCAATACATGGTGCAGTTCGGGGTGGTCAGCATCAGCACCCGGTCGGGGTACCGGTGCGTCAGCCCGTTCACCGGCGAGTCCTTGTCCTCTTCGAGCGGGTCGTCGAGTTCGAACCCGGACTCGGCTTCCAACGGCGACGGGACCGACTGGAGGCGGATCGGGTCGCCGGGGTCGTCGGTGTCGATGAGGGAGAAGTAGTACGGCGGGATGGCCATCTTGAAGTCGGCTTCGAGCCGGCCGATGGCTTCCAGTTCGGCGGCCGTGAAGGGGATGAGGTCGCGGAGCTGACGAACCGATCGGACGGCGTTCGACTGCTGCCACTTCCAATCGTCCCACTGGTGATCGGGGACGTCCTTCCACAGGGGGTGCCGGCGGGAGGCACTCGGAGGTTCGTCATCGACACCGCAGGCCGGATCGGCCGGACGAGACGAGTGCGGGTCGAGCGCCTCGGACTTGGGGAACATAAACCGGGTGACCTCGGGGGGTCTGTCCCCGATGGGTCGAGCGACGGCCGCCGACCTTATCACCGGGGACCGCGGGAGGGGTGTTGAGTCACCACTCGCGCGGTACAAGAGCGAATCGTAACGCACCCCTCACGAAAAACAAGTTGCAACATGCCCGATACGCCCGATACTCGCGCGGGGACGGTCGCGCGGTCGATACCATCCGCACGAATTCGACCCACGGCGGGTGTCGCGGCAATCGCAGTGCCGGGTTTTTGCCCTGGAAATCCTAGGGCGAAACGAACAGTCGCAGGGTGACGGCGGCCGCACCGACGGCGGCCGCGCGGGATCGCCGAGAAGTTCGTCGCGCGCGAAAAAAATGTCGCGTTCCGACGCCCTGTCGCGCGGGTCCGCGTGCCTTTGCGTCGATGGTTTCGAATCGGCGTGGGTGCCTATGTTGACACAGCCCGCGCCCGTGATCCCGTCCCCGACCGGAGCCACCTCCATGCCGCGTTCCGCTTCCGCCGCGCTTCTGCTCGCCTTCGTCGCCGCCGCCCCGGCCGCCGACCACTGGCCGAGTTGGCGCGGGCCAACCGCGAACGGCGTCGCCCCGGCGTCGGCCGACCCGCCGACCAAGTGGGACGAGAAGACCAACATCAAGTGGAAGGTGCCGCTGCCCGGCCGCGGCAGCGCCACCCCGGTTGTGTGGGGGGACCGCCTCTTCGTCCTGACCGCCATCGAGACCGACCGCGTGGCCACGGCGAACGAACTGCCCCCGGCCGACCCGAAGTTCCAGACGCGGACCACCCCGCCGACGAACTTTTACAAGTTCGACGTCATCTGCCTCGACCGCGGGATCGGCAAGGAGCTGTGGCGGAAGACGGCGGCCGAAGCGGTGCCGCACGAGGGGCACCACAAGTCGCACAGTTACGCCGCCGGGTCGCCGGCCACCGACGGCAAGCGGCTGTACGTGTCGTTCGGCTCGTTCGGCGTGTTCGCCTACGATCTCGACGGCAAGCAACTGTGGAAGCGCGACTTCGGCCGCATGCGCACCCGCCTCGGCTGGGGTGAAGCGGTCACGCCTGTCGTCCACGGCGATTCGGTGGTGTTGAACTGGGACCAGGAGGTCGATTCCAAACTGATCGTGCTGGACGCTGCCACCGGCAAGACGAAGTGGGAGGCCAAGCGGGACGAGAAGACGAGCTGGAACGCGCCGCTGGTAGTGGAACACGGGAACCGGACGCAAGTGATCGTCAACGCCACCACCCGGGCGCGGGCCTACGACCTCGCCGACGGCAAAGTCATCTGGGAGGTCGGCGGCATGACCACCAACGCCATCCCGTCGCCCGTCGCGGCGGACGGCGTGGCGTACCTCATGAGCGGGTACGGCGGGGCGGCGGCGGTGGCGGTGCCGTTGGACTCGACGGGTGACCTGGGCACTGCCGGGAAGGTGAACTGGCGGTACGGGAAGGGCACGCCGTATGTGCCGTCACCCGTGCTGTACGACGGCCGGCTCTACTTCACCCAGGCGAACACGGGCATCCTGACGGTGCTGGACGCGACGTCCGGCAAAGTGTTGACGACCGGGGAACGGCTGCCGAAACTGGGCAGCCTGTACGCCTCGCCAATGGCCGCCGCCGGCCGGATCTACGTCACCGACCGCGCCGGCACCACGGTCGTGCTGAAGGCCGGCGACAAACCCGAAGTGCTGTCGGTGAACCCGCTGAGCGACCCCATCGACGCCTCGCCGGTGGTGGTCGGCAAAACCCTGTACCTGCGGGGCGAGAAGAACCTGTACGCCATCGAGGAGAAGTGACGGGAGTTCCCCCTCACCGTGGCGCTCGTGAGGCGGGAATGGGCGTGGCGCTTCGGTCGAACTGGCGGCGGGTGGTGGTTGGCAATGTCGTTGCCGGGAGCTTGCAACCGCCTCGCCCACGGCCCTCAATCGTCGTCGCCGTCGGGTAGGGGGGAGTCGAACGGGGTGGTCTTGTATCGGTCCAGTTGGCGGCGGAAGAAGTGGTTGTGGCGGTCCTCGGCGACCAACTTCGTCATCACCGCCACGGCCGTCGCGCGGTCGCCCTTGCGGAAGTGGGTCTCGGCCAGTCCGGAGCGGTGGCTCTTGCTGTCCGGTTCCAGTTCGACTGCCTTCTTCGAGTACGCGAGCGCCGCGTCCAGCTCCCGCCGGCAACCGGCCGCCAGCCACGCGGCGGAGTGTCGCGCCCAGGCCGTGTCCGGGTTCCCCTTGATGACCGTCCCGAAGGCGTCCCACGTCTGGCGGAACAGGGCGTCGGCGTCCGCCGTGCGGCCGGCCTTGTCCAGCCCCTGCGCCAGACCGATGACGAGTTCGGTGTACGTCGGCAACAGCACCAGCGCCTCGCGGGCGGCGGCGACGGCGGCGTCCGTCTTGCCCGCCGCCAGCAGTTGCCGGGCCTCGTACCCCTTCACCGTGGCCAGCACGTTGACGTAGGCGTACCCCTCGACGTAGGTGACGCCGGGGGTGCGGAGGACGTAGTGAATGGCCCGGCGGTTGGCGGAGGCGGCTTCGGGATAGTCCTTCAGCGTCGCCGACGCGCGGGCGATCTGGTTCCACACGTTGCCGGTGTTCCCCTCGGTCAGCCACGTCGAGAGGCGGGCGGCGTCGCGTTCGGCCCGGATGTCGGCGGCCGGCTCGCCCCGGTTCACCAGCTCTTCCAGGAACCGCCCGCGGTACCGAGAGTTCGCCAACGACACCTCGTGCGACAGGGCGATCCGCCGGTCGCCCTCCTTCGCGTCCCCGGCCCGCACCAGCGCCCGGCCGGAGAAGTACAGCAGCAGGCCGTTTTGCGGGTCCAACCGCCACCCGTCCAGCAGCGAGGCGGCGGCCTCCGTCGGCTTCTTCTGGGCGATCAGCAGCTCGCTCAAGTCCAGCCACAGGCGGAACGATTCGTCCACCCCGAACACCCACTGCCGGCTGCCGGGCGCGCGGTCGCCGAATCGCTGGTCGGGAAGGATTTCCTCCCCAGGGGCGAAGGGCTTGTGTGACATCGACAACAAATTGGCGTAGGCGGTGAGGGTAGCGACGGCGGCGGCGGTGTCCCCAACGGCCCGTTGCGCGGCGGCCAGTCCGACCGCCTTGCGGTACGGGGTGACGGTGGTGGCCGATTGGACGTAGCGACGGTCCCCTCCTTCAGAGGCGAGCGGTTTGAACTTCGCCGCCTCGGCCAGGAGTTGCTTCACCTCGGCGGCGGGCAACTTCCCGACCAGCAGCCGGCGGATGGCGACCATCCGCTTCGCCCCGTCGTCCTTCGGCCGCGACTGCCGCAGCACGTTCCACCAGTAAATCGCGGCGTCGGCGTCGGCGTCGAACAGGATTTCGTAGGGGTCTTG
>JBBRUO010000379.1:0-6165 GCA_038247725.1 Gemmatales bacterium | reverse complement strand
TTGTTCTTCTTTTTTTGCTCTTGGTGTGTTTGCATTTGTTGGGGGTGATCCATCCCGGCCAGTCTGTATCATACCGGCGCCCCACCCACCCCTCGACCTGACCTACGAAAACCAGTACTGTCGGGCCTCGAAGACTCGACCCGACCTACTTCCACGGACACATCGGAAAAAACATGACGACGAAGCTCACCCGCCGCGCCGCCCTGAAGGCCGCCGCCGCGACGCTCGCCGCCCCGGCGGTGTTCCGCTCGTTCGCCCACGCCGCCCCGTCCGACACCCTGATGCACGTGAGCGTCGGGGCCGGCGGCATGGCCGCCGCCGACATCGGCTCGCTGACCAGCCACAAGAAGCTGAAACTGGTGGCCGTCGCCGACGTGGACGACACCGCCGCCGCCAAGATGAAGGCGAAGTTCCCCGACATCCAGACGTTCCGCGACTGGCGCGAGATGTTCGACAAGGTGAAATTCGACTCGGCCAACATCTCGACGCCGGACCACATGCACGCCTGCCCGACCATGCGGGCGATCCAGATGGGCAAGGCGGTGTACACGCAGAAGCCGCTGACGCAAACGTTACACGAGTGCCGGCAACTGGCCGTCGCCGCCCGCGAGAAGAAAGTCGTCTCGCAGATGGGCATCCAGATTCACTCGGCCGCCGAGCACAAGACGGTGGTGGCACTGATCCACGCCGGGGCCATCGGTAAGGTGACGGCGGTCCACAGTTGGAGCGGGAAGGACTGGGGCGACGCCGGCAAGCTGCCCGACCGCACCGACCCGGTGCCGAAGACGCTCGACTGGGATCTGTGGCTGGGCGTGGCGAAGGAGCGGCCGTTCATCGGCGGCGGGTACTACCACCCCGGCAACTGGCGGAAGCGGCTGGACTTCGGCACCGGCACGTTCGGCGACATGGGCTGCCACATCCTGGACCCGGTGTTCGGCGCGCTCGGCGTCGGCAACCCGTCCAGCATTATGTCCGTCGGGGACGCGCCGAACGCCACCAACTGGGGGCTGAACTGCCAGGTGGAGTTCGTCTTCCCCGGCACCACGCACACCGCCGAGACGGTGGCCCTGACGTGGTACAACGGCAACAAGCGGCCGCCGGCGGAAGTGACGAAACTGATCGAGCCGAACAAGGTGCCCGGCCAGGGGAGCATCTACATCGGCACCGCCGGGGTGCTGTACTCGCCGTACATCGGCATGCCGGTCCCGATGGGGGAGGCCGCCGGGTACAAGGTGACGAAGGTCGGCGGCGACAACCACTACCACCAGTTCGTGGACGCCGCGCTCGGCACCGGCAAGACGAGCGCCCCGTTCGACTATGCCGGCCCGCTGACGGAGATGGTTCTGCTCGGCTGCCTCGCCACCCGCTTCCCGAAGAAGACGTTGGAGTGGGACACGGCCAAGCTGAAGGTGACGAACCTGGAGGAGGCCAACCAGTTCGTCAAGCGGACCCCGCGCAAGGGGTGGGAAGAGAAAGGGATTTAAGGCGTGCCGGGACTTGACTTCCCGGCCACGCGGTGAAATAGTGATATTGCACACTCACGCTCAGGTGCCGTATCCAACCGGCTGATAACTAGCAATCGACCTGACGCGGACAGGGTCCGGTTACGCCGGGCTTTGTGTGCCGAACCTCACCGGGCGAAGCCGACCAACGGCTTCGCCCGGTGTCATTTCGGCGGGCGGTAGTCCACGTCTCGATCCCGGATGCGCCGGTACCACTCCTCACGACCGTCTCGGTGTGCCACGGTCGCCCCGCAAAGCATATCCGCCAACTGAAGCAACTCTTCGGGGCCGGAGTCGCGGAATTTCACCTTGCCGATGCAGGACACGGGCGGCTCGCACCGTTCGCCCAACTCCCGGAACGCCCGGCCGACCACGGCGAGAAAGCGGCGGTCGCCGTTGTCGTCGAGGACGATCAGTTCCTTCGTGGGGCCGGCCGGTGGCGGGCTGGCGTGGAGGTAGATCGGTCGGAGAGTCGCCGCCAGCAAAACGCCGGCGGCGCGATACACATCCGTGGTGTCTTGGAACCCCGCGGACGTGTCGTGTTTGTCGATGGTGGCGACGGCGAATCGGAACTCGTGCTGGAGGACCGCGTCGAAGAATGCCGCCCGGCGGTCGGGATGCACACCCGTCTTGGAGAACTTGAACTCGTAACTGGCGTTCAAACCGAGTCGTGTCCGCGTGCCCTGAATGGCGAGGCGGAGTTCAGCGGCCACATGCTGCGTCGGCACCCACACCGCCGCGAGGTGGAAGAACCGCGAGTTCGGGTCGCCCGTCACCCCCGGATGCCGGACTCGTCGAGAAACGTGGGCATGGGGCGATTCTACTGCGGAGGCAATACCCGTTACTTCAACCACTTGGCGAAACTCTTCCGCAACTTGGCCACCTTCGGGCCGGCGACGGCGGCGCAGTACGGCTGGCCGGGGTTCAGCCGGTAGAACCCCTGGTGGTAGTCCTCGGCCGGGTAGAACTCGGGCGCGGGCGTCACCTCCGTGACGATCGGCGCGGCGAACACCTTCGCGGCGTCCAACTCCGCGATCACCTCGTTCGCGATCCGCTTCTGCTCGTCCGAGTGGGTGCAGATCGCCGACCGGTACTGCGGGCCGGCGTCCGCCCCCTGGCGGTTCGGCGTGGTCGGGTCGTGGAAGGCGAAGAAGAGGCCGAGGATGTCGCGGTAGGAGATCACCGCCGGGTCGAACGTCACCCGGATCACCTCGACGTGCCCGGTCGTCTTCGTGCAGACCTGCTCGTAGGTCGGGTTCGGGACGTGCCCGCCGGTGTACCCGGACACCACCGATTCGACGCCCTTCACCATCTCGAACACCGCTTCGACGCACCAGAAACAGCCGCCGCCAAGCGTGGCGACTTCATGCGTGGCCGACATGGCGACCCCTTGATTGACGAGGACACGGACCGCAAACGGATACCGGCGGCGGGGCGGAGTGTTGCACCACTCGCTCCGCCCGCCGATCACTTCAACTTGCTCAGGTCGAACAGATGCACCCCGCCGGCGGACCCGAAGGCGAGTTGCTTCCCGTCGGGCCGGAACGCCATTCCGCCGACGAACCCGTGTGGGGCGATCATCGTCACCGGCTTGGCCGCCTCGTCGGTCAGGTCGTACAGCGTGACGCGGGGCTGCGGCAGGTCGGCGGGGTCCGGCTCCCGGCTGCCGGCTTGGTCCTCGTCCCACTTCGGCATCCACGCCACCGCCAGCCACTTGCTATCCGGGCTGACGGCCTGCATCCACGACCGCTCGCCGTGCGCGATGGTCCGAACCACCTTCTTCGCGGACACGTCCCACAGGCGGACGTTTCCTTTGCCGTCGGTCGTCTGGAACAGTTTACCGTCGGGGGTGAAGCTGCCGGCTTGGTAGCCGTAGCCGTCCGGGTCCGCTTCGCCCGTGAGTTTGGCCACGTCCTTCAGTGTCTCGGCATCGAGGAACAGCGTGACGGGTGCCATGCCCAGCTTGCCGGACATCGAGATCGCGGCCAGTTTGCCGTCCGAGGTGACATCCACGACATTGAAGTTCGTGCCCTTCTCCGGCGTCTCGCGGGTGGCCAGCACCTTGCCGGTGGCCAAGTCGATCCGCTTCAACGTGGAAGTCTTCGCCTGGTAGTCGCTGTGAACGACGAGTCCCGTCTTGCCGTCGGGCAGGAACGTGGGCACCAGGAATCCTTCGCCGATCTTCGTCTTCTTGCCGGTTGCCAAGTCCCAGGCGAACGTCCGTCGCGTTTCCTGGTCGTCTCGCTTGGAGCCGAGGTAGGTGGCGTTCTCCACCAGCACCAGCCGCGTGCCGTCGGGCGACAGCCGGGCGAACCCCGCCCCGTGGTCCTTCTCCGGCGGCAGCCCGTCCTTCGGCTTGCCGGTCGCTAGGTCCCACGCCAGGGTGTAGCCGCTGTACTCGACACGAACATCCTTCTTGCCGTCGGTCGTCACCGGCACCACCTTCCGCTTTCGCGCGTCGGTGACGTACAAGGTCTTCCAGTCCGGCGTCAGGAACGCATACTCGAAACTGCCGCGATTGCCCTTCGGCGTCTCGATGCGGAGCAGTTCCTTCTTCGCGGCCACGTCGTACACTTGCACCACTCCGGACGGGTAGCCGGACATGAACAACTTTTTGCCGTCGGCGGAGTACTTCAACTGCCCGACGTTCGCCTTCCGATCCGGATGCGCCAGCGTGCCAGTCAGCAGCGGGGAAACGGGCTCCGCCTTCGGCCCGGCCTTCACCGGCAGCACCGCCACCGGGTGCGTCGTCGGGTTCACCTTCGCCCCCTTCCAGGCGTCGAACGACAGGACCACCGTCGCCGTGCCAGCCGTGTCCGCGGCTCGAACCGAGCCGTCCAGGTTGACGCCTCAACACCGCTCCTTCAGCTCGAATAACTCTTTCACCGGCTTGTCGCCCGGTTTCTTCGGCGCGAACGTGACTTCCGCTTTCGGGTAGGCGTCCTTCGGAATGCAGTCTTCGTACAGGAGCATGGCGAGCGTGCCGGGGCCGACGCCGGGGGTGCCGACGACCAGCACGAACTCGGTGCCGCGGCCGACCCGCATCGTCGGCAGTTCGCCGTAAAAGGTGATTTCGAGCGGCCCGCCGAAGTGGACGACCGGCGCATCGGCCGGCGTGTCGGCGAATTGGAGGACGCCGTTCAGGTCGAGCCAGCCGGCGGCCATGTCGAGTCGCCCGCCGGTGCCGCCGCCCTTCACGCCGGGCGCATCCACCTCGCACCGCAGCGAGTACACCGCCGCCTTCGCGTTCTTTTCCAGGGCGGCCTTCACCGACGGCAACTTGCCGGCCTCACTGTTGGCGTAGTCCGCCAGCGGGCTGGCGTAAACCGTCAGCCCCTTGTGCGTCTTCCCGCCGACGGTGATGTCGCCGATGTCGAAGGTCCGGCCATCTTCGTCCTCGCGTCCCTTGCGGGGCTTGGTCCGGGCGACCGCCTCGCCGGGGTCGGTCAGGTCGCCGTTGCCGTTCCTGTCCACGTAAAGGGTGTCGCCGTCGCGGGCCAGCCAGACGCGGTCGTTGGCGTCCGGCCCGAACACCAGCAGGGCGTACACCGGTTTGCCGGCGTACTTCGGCTGTTTGCCGATGCGCCAGTCGAGCTTCGGCGGGTCGGCGGCAACGACCACCGAGGCCAGCATCAGAACCGCCACGAGTCCGAGTCGCATAGGAGTACTCCGGGGAGTGGGTTCAGTCGTCGGCGTCGAGGTCGTTGGTTTGACGAAGAAGGGACTGGATCGCAGCTACCACGTCCGGCCGGGCAAACACCTTCTTGAGAACCGAATACATCTTTTTGGCATTCTACACTTCGATTATTTCCAGCGGAAAGAGGCACTTCGGGTCGTCGGTGGCGAACGAAGTGACGGTCGCGGGGTAGATGTCGAGGTCGTGGTGGACTTTCAGGATCGGGCGCGAGTACCCGACATAAGCAGAGATGAGGAAGAGAGTATGGGCGAACGTCGTCGGCTGGCGAAACGCGCTTTCGTCCCGCGCGTCGAGCGACTCCACCTCGCCGTAGACCGCGTTGCCGGTGCGCTGGCCCAACAAGTGGCCTTGCTGCCGGAGGATGGCGACGGGCGTTGGCTCGGCGGCCGCCGGTTCCAAATCCGTCGGCCACAAGTCCGGAATTGTCGCCGTACTCATGTCAAACTCCGGGATAGTTCAAGGTCAACAGTACGGGAAAGTGATCGGATCCGGTCGCGGAGTTCGGCCGATCATCTGGCCTCTGGAAGCGGATTGTACCATTCCCAGTCAAGATCCGAACGCCATCTGACGAGAGATACGGCAGTAGCGACGGTCGAAGTAAAATCTGATCCAGCATGTTCCAGAAGTAGACCGAATTCCTTCCAGAACCGTCCCAGGAATAAGTGCCCGGCGGGCCGGCGGGTGTCTCCCCGAAGAACCGCCACATCGGGTTGTAAAATTCGGTCACTCGGCCAGAATCAACAACGTCGGCGCGTGCGCGCGCACCAAGTTCGCGCACAGCGGTTCGCAGTGCCGTTGGCCGTTCACGTTCCAGAACAGCACCGCCAGCATGCCCGCGCTCACCAGAACAGCAGCCGCCAGATGTCGAGGCCGATGGTGAACAGCATCAGGCTGAGGACCATCGCCAGGCCGACGATGGTGAGGATGTTCTGCACCAGCACCGGGGCCGGCTTGCGGCGGATGCCC
>JBBRUO010000378.1:0-6168 GCA_038247725.1 Gemmatales bacterium | reverse complement strand
GGCCGGGGAGGCCCGACGGTGGTGGACTGTCGGGCCTCCCCGGCCGACGGCCGGCTCGACCACGACCGACAACTGGCTTGCTTTCAGCTCAGCTTCGTCCACAACTGGTCGAACTCGTTCTGGAAGGCGGCGATCAGCGTCGGGTCGGCGGTGTCCACGAGGTTCTCCTCGTTCTGTTCGGCCGCCCCGCGGGTCCAGTTGTAGCTGCCGTTGAGCAGGCGGGCACCGTCGAAGATGGCGAACTTGTGATGCATGTGGTACGGGGTGCGGTCCACCACCAGCGGGATGTTGGCGGCGGCCAGCTTGGCGACGTCCGACCCCAGGTCGTCGGCCTTGTCGTTGTCGGTGACGATGCGGACCTTCACCCCCCGCTTGTGCGCGGCGAGGATGGCGTCGGCGATGCGGTTGTCGGTGATGGTGAAGACGCAGATGTCGGCCGACTGGCGGCAGGTGGTCAGCCGGTGGACGATCATGCCCAGGCAGGCGTCGCCGGGGCCGAACGCGGCCACGGAGTCCGGCGTCTCGGCCGCGCTGCCCGACTGCGGCGGGATGACGACCTTCAGCACGTCTTCGACGAACGTGAAGATCTGCGAGGCGGCCGGGTCGGCGACGGCGTTGCGGGCGGCGTCGAACACCCGACTGCGGGCGACCGACCGCTCCTGGTCCGAGGTGATGTTCTTCCGCACCCATTCCATCAGGGCGGCGCGCTCCCCCTTGCTGAGCTTGCCGTCCACGAGGAATTGGCGGAGGAGCGCGTCCAGTTCGGCGGCATTCATGACGGGAACGTCCGGGGTGGGAGAGCCGTAGCGATAAAGGATTATCGCCGGTCGGTCCCGGACGGGCAACCGCGAAAGGGGACGGACTCGGCCGTCACCGCTGCATCATGTCTTCCGCCAGCTCGGTCCAGTTCACCTCGTTGATCGCGCCGAGGACCAAATCCTGGTGCAGCGGGTCTTTCAACTTCACCACCCCCTGGCTCATCTCGCTCCGCATCTGCTTGGCCAGCTCGTGGGTGGCGACCTCGTTGGTGGTCCGCTTCCCCTCCGCCACTTCGGGCGAGACCGCCGCCGCCTCCCGCTGGCGGGTCGCTTGCTCCTTCCAGTACGCCATCGCCGCCGCGTCGTTGGCGAAGTAATCGTTCACCTTCTTGGTCGGCTTGCTGGCCTCGCCGGGACTCGTGTAGAAGTTCCGCCCCTTGCCCATCGCCACCGAATCTTGGTGGGCGACCGCCCCGTAGGTCATCGATTCGAACGTCGAGCCGGTCTTGGCCGGCGTCCGCGCCGACCCGGACGGGTCCACGAAGTAGTTGGCCACCGCCTGCTTCACCTTCTGGTCCTGCGCGCCGATCCACATGACCAGGAAGAACGCCATCATGGCCGTCACGAAGTCGGCGTACGCCACCTTCCACGACCCGCCGCCGCCTTTGCCCGCCATGATGAATGCTCCGAAAGGTTTTCGCTTGTTCCCCCCTCTCCTGGCGGGAGGGGGGTTCGGGGTGAGGGGGAATCGGGTGAGACAATTCCGAAGCTGGTGTCCCGGTCTGTCGGAGCGGTTTGAAACACCTCCCCTCGTTGAGGGGAGGTCGGTTGCGAAGCAACCGGGAGGGGAGTCTTCGATTCGCTTTGGGCATCTCCCTTCCCGCCGCTGCGCGGCGACCTCCCCTCAGCGAGGGGAGGGAGATTCCCCCTCTCCCAGGGGAAAGGGGTTCCAAATCCGAATCACCCGGCCGCGTTCGCCTCGTTGAAGATGGCGTACATCTCTTGCGGGGTCGGGCGGGTGTCGGTGCCGAGCAGCCGGCGGGAGCGGGTGAGCACGTCGCGGGGACTGGCCCCGTCGTTCATCGACACCACCGCCGCGCACACCGCCTGGAGGAACACCGTCTCCTGGTCCCCCATCACGCCCATGCGGGCGGCGAGGGGGGCGAAGAAGCCGTAGGCCATCAAGATGCCCAGGAACGTCCCCACCAGGGCCGCCCCGACCTTGTACCCGATCACGTCCACCGGCCCGCCGATCGCTTGCATCGTCACCACGATGCCGAGCACCGCCGCCACGATGCCGAACCCCGGCAGGGCGTCGGCCGTCTTCGTCAGTGCGTCCACCGCCGCGTGGTGCTCGCGGTCGATCACCTTCACCTCTTCGTCCAACCACAGCGTCAGTTGTTCGGACGTGACCTTGCCGTCGGCCAGGAGCGACAGCCCGCCGCACAGGAAGTCCCGCAGGTGGTGGTTGTTGTTGATCTTCGGGTACTGTTTGAAGATGCTGCTCTCGTCCGGGTTCGCCAGGTGCGCCTCCAGGCCGAGCGCGCCCTCCTGCCGGACCACGCGGGCCAGGGCGTACAGCACGCGGAATAACTCCAGACACGTCGGCTTGCCGTAGGGAGACCCCTTCAGAGTGGTCATGATGCCGCGGACGATGTCCTTGATGACCTTCATCGGGGACATGATGATGAGCGCGCCGACGGTGGACCCGCCGATGGTGACGAACTCGGACAGGTGCAGCAGCGACATCGGCTTGCCGCCGGCCATGCTGAACCCGATCAGAACCGCCGCCATGACGATCACGCCACCGATGATCACGAACATGCCTGTCCCCCAACCGGGCGGAAACGGAGTAGCCCGGAGGGATGATCGAAGCGCCAGGGGGGAAAGTTGCGGAGGGGAGAAACTATTCGTCCGTTGCGTTCAGCGCCCGCGCGCTGGTGTCCCGTCGGTCGTCCAGCCACGCCACCTCGCCGCTGTCCGCGAACCGCTTCACCCCGACATCCAGAATCGCCGCGTCTGGCACCACCGCCAGCGGCGTGTACCGGGGGTGGTGGCTGTCCTTATACGGGTCGTTGCGGGCCGCGTTGTAGCAGCAGATCATGCTCCATCGCGGGTCGTCGGAGGTGTTCTGGTCCGACCGGTGCAGCAGGTTCGAGTGGAAGAACAGCGCGTCGCCGGGGTCCATCTCGACGTGGACCAGCGGGAACTGGTCCGGCCGCTTCAACAACTCCTCGACGCGCTCCCGGTCGGCCCCGGCCTGGTCCCCGGTGAGGACGTGATGGATCCGCCCGCAGTGGTGGCTGTTCTGAAGGACTTGCAGGCAGCCGTTCTGCCGGGTGCAGGGGTCCACGGCGATGAACACGCTGGTGAGCAGCGGTTGCAGGACGCCGTTCTGGTACCAGTACCCGTAGTCCTGGTGCCACGCCCACGCCCCACCGACCTTGGCGTCCTTCAGAATCATCTTCGAGTGGTAGTGGTAGACCTCGCCGCCGAGCAACTTCTCACACCCCCGCACGATCCGCTCGCACCGGGCGAACATGCCGTACACGCCGTCTCCGGGGTGGTTCCACAAGCTCAGCCGCACGACCCCGCCCTCGCCATCGGCGCGGCCGAAACTCCGCTTGTCGAGTTCGTTGTCGGCCTTCGCACTATGGTACAGCACGTCGATTTCGGGCTTCGTGTAGAAGCCCCGCGCCAGCACGAATCCGGCGGCGTGGTACTGGCGAACGTCGGCGTCGGAGAGGGTCGGCATGGGGGAGGCTCCGAAGGGGTTACTGGAAGAGGTCCGCGACGGGGCAAGTGAAGCCGGGCAGCACGTCTCCGCCGTCGAGGGTGTCGCCCGCGTGGTGTTCCACGCCCCGCATGTTACCGGTGTAAACGGTAACGACGGTCGTGTCCGGATCGACCAGCCATACGACCGTCACGCCGGCGTCGATGTGCTCCCGAATCTTGGCGAGAACCTTCGGGCGGCGGTCGTCGGGGGAGAGCACTTCCACGGCGAGATCGGGCGGAATCTCGAAGTACCCCTGTTGCCGCTGAGGGACGCGGGTGATGCTGTAGAAGGACACGTCGGGGCCACGCACCGTGTCCGGGTCGGTGTCGAGTACCACGCCGGACTCGGTGACGACCCAACCCAAGCGATTCGGTTTCACGTGCTCGCGGAGTCGCGCCCCGATTTCCACTTGCAACTCCCCGTGGCGGGCTCGCGGCGGTGGCATCTGAACGATCCTCCCCTTCACGAGTTCCTGTTTCGACCCGTCCGGCGGGTCCGGCAGTTTGGCGAACTCCGCCGCCGTCAGCAGTTTCGGCATGGTCGCGGTCATGGGATCTCCTCCGCTACGCGCCTCGCATCGCGCGAAGTCTTCGGTTAGCATACCCGGATGCCTTCCCTCCCCCAACCCGCCCTGGTGTCGCGTCCAATGCTTCGCCTATTGCTCCTCTGTCTTCTGTCCTCTGTCTTCTGTCCTCTGGCAACGGCCGCCGACAAGCCGGTTCCCGCGAAGGAAGCGGCCGGGAAGTTCACCCTGCCGAAGGGGTTCTCGGCGACACTGTTCGCCGGCGAACCGGACGTGGTGCAACCCATCGCCTTCACGTTCGACGACCGCGGCCGCATGTGGGTGGTCGAGTGCCTGATGTACCCGAAGTGGAGCCAGGACGGCAAAGGCGGCAAGGACCGCGTGGTCATCCTCGAAGACACCGACGGCGACGGGAAGCACGACAAGAAGACAGTGGTGCTGGACGACGGCGTGAACCTGTCCGGCATCGAACTCGGCTTCGGCGGCGTCTACTTGTGCAGTTCGCCCAACCTGATTTTCATCCCCATCCAGGACGACAAGCCCGGCAAGCCGGAAATCCTACTCGACGGCTGGAACATCAAAGACGCCAAGCACAACGTGTTCAACGGCCTCGTCTGGGGGCCGGACGGCTGGCTGTACGGGTGCAACGGCATCCAGACCAAATCCAAGGTCGGCAGGCCGGGCACGCCGGACAAGGACCGCGTGAAGTTCGATTGCGGCGTGTGGCGGTTCCACCCGACCCGGAAGGTGTTCGAAGTGGTCGCCACCGGCACCACGAACCCGTGGGGCCTGGACTTCGACGAACACGGCGAGATGTTTATCACCAACTGCGTCATCGATCACCTGTTCCATGTGGTGCCGGGCGGTCGGTATACACGCATGTACGGCCAAGATTATAACCCGCACACCTATGGATACATGGGCAGCGCGGTGGACTACAAGCACTGGGGCGGCGGGGCGTGGACCGACAGCCGGGCGGACCAGAAAACCGGGGCGTTGAAGAAGGAACACGACGACGCCGGCGGCGGCCACGCGCACAGCGGCGCGGCCATCTACCTGGGCGAGAACTTCCCGGCCGAGTACCGCAACACCCTCTTCACTTGCAACATCCACGGCAACCGGCTGAACAACGACGGCCTGGAGCGCACCGCGACCGGCATGAAGGGCGTCCGCCGGCCGGACTTCTGCTTCGCCAACGACCCGTGGTTCCGCGGCATCTGCGTGAAGCAAGGGCCGGCCGGCGGACTGTTCTTCTGCGACTGGTCCGACACCGGTGAATGCCACAACTACAAGGATGTGGACCCCACCAACGGCCGCATCTATCGCGTCGTGTATGAAGGGTACAAGCAGTGGAAAGGCGATGTGAGCAAGATGACGGATACGGAGTTGGTGAACGCGCAACTGTCCATGAATGAGTGGCTCGTTCGCCGCGCCCGACTTCAATTGCAGATGCGCGCCGCCGCGAGCGCGGAGGCCGCGAGCAAGATCGCCGATCTGTTCATGAATTTGTCGTGGATACAATTGAAGCCGATCACCCGCAATTATGAGCGACTCGCGTGGGGGCTGACCGCCGTGGACGGGCTGACGCGGGAGCGGTACATGCGGTTGGCGATGGACGACCACTCCAACGACTGGCTGCTGCGGATGGGCGTGAAAGCTGGTATCCCGGAGGCGTTCACAGACTTCGAGAAACGGCTGAAGGCGACCGAGTCCACCGCCGAACGGCTGATGCTGACTTCGACATTCACCCGGCTGCCGCTCGAACGGCGGTACGACTTCCTCTCGCTGCTCGCCGCCAAGCCGACCGACGACTACAACCTCGCGTGGCTGACGTGGTACGCCGTCGAACCGCTCGTCGCCGCGCGGCCGGACCTCGTGGATTCTCAACGGTTGGACGCCATCAAGATTCCACTCGTGCGGCAAAACATGGTCCGCCGCTACCTCGCCGCGAAAACCGATGAGGCATCGCTCGGCGTCCTTTCCAAAGCCATTGGGTTCGCCAAGAACGACCTGAAACGGGACATCCTGCTGGGCGTCTGCGAAGCCTACGCGGATCGGCCGACGGCGAAGCCGCTGCCGGGTTGGGACAAACTGCCGCTGACCGGCGCGGG
>JBBRUO010000377.1:0-6186 GCA_038247725.1 Gemmatales bacterium | reverse complement strand
GGGAAACCGCCCCCGCCGCCGAACCCGCCCTGGCCGCCGCGACCGCCACCGAACCCGCCTTGGCCGCCGCCGAACCCGCCGAACCCGCCGAACCCGCCCTGGCCACCGCCGAACCCGCCCTGGCCACCGCCGAACCCGCCGAACCCGCCGCGGCCCTGGTTTGGCACCACGGGCACGCGGCCGACGAGCGCGTCGATGGCCTGCTGCACCTGGGTCGGGCTGATCCCCTGGAGAGGAATCAGTTCCACCACGTCGGCGCTGTCCTTCGTGTCCTTGTCCAGTTCCTCGCACAACTTCTTGATGTCGTAGTACACCGGCTCGGTGCAGTACACGAGCAATTTGTTGGTGTCGTCGTCGGCCTCGACGGTGAGCGACGCGGCGCTGCTACTGGCCGGCTCCGGCTGCGACCGGCCGCCGAACGCGGCGGCGAACGGGTTGGTCGGCCGCGACTGCTGCTGGCGACCGCCGCCGCCGCTGGTCATGCTGGCGTACAGCCCGCGGATGGTCGGCGCGAGGCTGGTGGCGCTGGCGTACTTCAGTTGGATCGTCCACGTCTTGGCGACGCCGCCCTCCGCCGGGCCGTCGTAGTCGATGGCTTCCTTGAGCAGGTATTCGATGGTGAGCATGTCCAGGCGGGACGCCTTCACCACGATGAGCGAGTTCGACGTCTTCTCGGCGACGACGCGGACGCGGCCCTTCTCCGGGGTGCCGGACGCGCCGGTGATGCCGGCCAGCCCGCCGAGCAGTTGCAGCGGGTTGAACCCGCCGCCGCCGCCGCCGCCACCCCGACCCCCACGCCCACCGCCGCCGGCGGCCCCGCCGCCCTGTTGGGGCGGGCCGTTGAACACCTCACTGACCACCCGCGCGGCCTCCTCGGCCGCCACGTTCTTCAGCCGCAGGACGGTGTACTGCTCTTGTTCTTCGGTACTCGGCTGGAGGTACATACGGATCAGGTCGTTGGCGATGGCGACCTGTTCCGGGTCGCTGCCGGTGACGTAGATCTTGTTGCCGAGGACGGTCAGCGTGAGCGGCTTCTTGGTGGCCGCCGGCGGCTGCGTCGGGTCCACCAGTTGGGCCGACGCCAGCAGCGTGCGGGACGGGCCGAACTCCATCCCCCGCGGCAGCCGGCCGGTCGGCCCGCTCGGCGGCGGCACCATCGGCCGTGGGGCCGGGTCCCGCTGCGGCGGGGCGGTCGGGTTCACCACCGTCGGGTCGGCCCCCATCTTCCGCATCATCTGGGCGATGCGGTCGGCCAGCGCGCCGGCGTTGCCGTTCGGGATGGTGATGACGCGGGCACCGCCCGGCGTGGCCAGGGTGCCGCCCTCGGTCACCCGGATGAACTCTTTCGCTTCCTTGATCTGCTCCGGGGTGCCGCGAACCAGCACGCCGTCACCCGACGGGGCGGCGTACAGGGTCGGAATAGTCTTGCCGAGCATCTCCACCATGGTCGCGACGGGCGTCATCTGGAGGGCGATCACCTCCTGCGACACGGCGGCGATGGCCGGCGGCGGCACGTCGAAGAACTCTTGCATGTCGATGTGGTCGGACGGGTACCCCCACACCTGGATCTCGTTCCCGGAGGCCAGCACCGCGATGCCCGACCCCTTGAACTGGTCGGCCGACCCGATCAGCTTGGCCATCGCCTCGCCGGTGCCGGCGCGGACGGTGTACGTCTTCCACATCGGCTTGCCGCCGCTGGGCCGCATCTTCTCGCCGGTGTCCACGTTCTTGATGATCTCGCCGGCGGCGATGATCTTGTCCGCCGGGCCGGTCAGGACGATGGTGTTCGTCTCGTCGATGACGCTGATGCGGACCGAGCGGAACCGCCGCTCCGGCTGCTGCCGGGTGTCCTGGCTGCGGCTGCTGCTTCGCGAGTCGTACCCGCCCCCGTACCCGCCGAACCGCGGGTCGTAGTACTGCTGCTGCGAGCCACCGGTGACCACTTCCGTCTTGTCGTCCGCGAGGCCTTCCCGCAGCTTGTTCGCCAGCACGTTGGCCCGGACGTACTTGCACGAGTGGGTGAGCAAGTCCGACTTGTCGTTCTCCAGCTTCTTCACCAGCTCGTAAATCTGCTGGACGTAGACCACCTGGTCACGGATGACGAGCTGGTTCGCGCCCAGCGCGGTGATCTCTCCGAACTCGCTCTTGAGTTTCTTGGCGTCCTTCGCCAGGTCCTCGGCCAGGATCGTCTTGAGCGGGATGGTGACGGTGACGATCTCGGACTTGCCGCGCTTGGCCAGATCCTCAATGGCGACCGGCTTGACGTACAGTTGCGGTAGCGGCTTGTCGGCCGGCCACACGCGGATGGTCTGCTCGCCGCGGATGAGGATCCGCTTCTGCTGGGCCAGCGTCTCGTTGCACAGGTCGATCAGCTCGCCGAGCGTGTACTTGCGGTTCGACTTGATACTACAAGTGCCGATCGCCTTCTCCTCGCCGACGAGGGTGAGTTCGGCTTCGTCGGCGATCCACTTGATCACCTCCGCCCACTCCTTGCCGTCGAACGACACGGTGTACAGCTTCTCCGGCTTGGCCTCCGGCATCGGGGTGGCGGCGACCAGCGGCGGGTTGGCCGGGGGCTGGGGCAGTTGCCCGGTGGCGGTGCCGCCGACGGCGACCGCAGCCGCCGCCGGCAGCCAGCGGCGGAAGGCCCGCCACAACGGAACGGAACGGCTCGGCTCAGACGGGTGCGGCGTCATAGAGTCCCCCCTTTGGTGCTGCGGGTCGCGCTTCGCGGACGCCCCCGGAGCGGTGTGAGAACACCCCTCCACGTCCACACGACCCGAGCTTGTGACCGCGAGAATCGACGAGCGGGATACCAACAGGGTACACCCGCGCCAATCGGATTTGTGGGTTGACGGAGATTTTTAATCTCACCCACGGTGGACAGTCTCGGCACCTTGCACACCGGGCGGGGGGCGGGCGAGCCGATCACCGACTCGCCCGCCCCCCGGATTCACCACGCCTTCCTTCCCCCGCTCAGGTGAGCGGGACGTGGGGCGGCGGCGCGACTTCTCGCTCAGATATCGGGGGCGGCGGCGGCGGCGAGGGTTCGCCATCCAACCCGCCAGCCGCGATGGCGAGCACCGCCTGCGCCTCCTTGTCGGACAGCTTCCGCATCTGCTTCAGGGACTGACCGACTTCCCACAGGTAGTACGTCTCGCGCGGCGGCTTCAGCGCGATCAGGCCGCCGACCGCCGCCATCTTGGCGTCGGGCTTGGGCAGTACCACCGGGGGGGCCTTCCCGCCATTCTGCGGCCGCACGCCTTTCGCCGGCGCGTCCTTCCCCGGCCCCACCTTGTCCTTCTCGCCGAGAACCAGGGCGTTGTCGTTCAGCCCGTACACCTTGAACGTGCGGATCACCTTCCCCACGCGGTCCGACACTTCCATCGTGTCGCCGCGCGGGTGGCCGCGATCCACCTTGACCGAGACCGTCACCTCGCCCGTCTTCGGATCCGTCTTCACGTCCCGCTCGAACCGCTGCACCTTGAGTTCGAACAGCTCGTTGAACTGACTGAACTCGATCAGGTACGGGATGCCGTAGTAGCGGTCGAAAATGTCCGCCTGCGCGCCGTGCTTGTTGCCCTCCTGCGTCCGCACCACCGACGACAGGTACACGAACGGCGTCGAGTCATACGGCGGCGGATCCCCTTGAATCTTCGGTGAGTCTTTCTTCGGCTTCTCCGGGGTCGGGTACGGCGGTAGCGGGCCGTGGAACGGGTCGCGGGCGGCGAGCAGGTCGTAATCCCGCTTCATGTCGGCCAGCGCGAAGAACGCGGGGTCTGGCACTGGGGTCAGGTTGCGGGCCTTCTCGGTGTCGTTCCGCAACCCGTGCAGGCCGACCCCGCCCAGAGCCGCGCCGAACGTGTCCGGGATGGCGAACAGGGTCCTTCGTTCCGGCCCACCGTCCAGCAGTACCGCCTCGCTGACGAGGTTCACGGACAAGTCGTTCCGCTCCTCCGCCGTCTGCTTCAGCGCGTCGCCGGTGGCCGAGTGTTTGATCGAGAAGCTAACGATCTGATGCATCAGCGGTATCCGGTGGTACCGCTCCAGGAAGTCGATCACCTTGTCCAGGTTGACCTTATCAAACGAGATGCTGTAGTTGATCTTCGTGTACGCCTTCTTCCCCGGTTTGCCCGGCAGACCGGCAACCAGTTCCGGCTCGGGGTCGGTGAAAGATTGCGTCTGCTTGACGTACTTGCCGCCGCTGATCTTGCTGTCGCGGAGGAGGTGGCTGAGCATGATCTCGTATTCGCTCTCGGCCAGTGACTTGTCGGCCGGCAGCGTCAGCGGCTTGATCTCGGCGAGCCGCCGGTTCGCCAGCGTCAGGGCGAACCGCTGGCCCTCCTTGTCGGCGATCTGCTCTTCCAGGTCGGCGATCTTCGCGCTCTCCGCTCGGATCGGCTTGAGGACCATCGTGTACGCGGCGTACCCGATGCCGCCGAGGGCCAAGCCGCCGAGGACGTAGATCATGATCCGTTCGCGTGCGGTCATGGCGTGCTCCCATCGGGGTTGAACGGGTCGAAGCCGGGGTTGAACGGGTCGAAGCCGGGGTCCGGGTCGGGGGTCGCCGGCTCGCCGGCCGGGTCCACCGGGAGCGGCTTCGGCTTCTCCGGGAACTTGGCGACCAGCACGCGGGAGAAGTCCCTCGCCGGCCACCGCAACACGTCGAGCGTGAGTTCGTACTGGGTGCGGTCGCCGGCCCCCGTCACCGACCCCTTGATGGCCGACGTGATCTTCCCGAAGTGCTTCTCCTTCTGCAGCGTGTCCTTGAACTTCACCAGGTCGTCCGGGTTCTTGACCAGGAGCACCAAGGTGAGTTCGGCGACCGGGCGGTCTTCGGGTTTGAGGACGGCGGCGGCCAGCCCGCCCCGCGGCCCGCCGGGGGGCAACGGGCCTTTCGGCCCCGGCCCACCGCTGCCTCGCGCCGAGGCGGGCGTCTTCTGCGGTTTCGTGGAGAACTCGATCAACTGCATCTTGTCCGGGTCGATGATCGGGAACTCGACGAAGATGTCGTACAACAGGTCCGGGTTGGCCACGCGGCGGGCGAGGAAGTCGTCCACGGCGGCGAGCCGCTTCTTGTCGGGCAGTGCGGCGTCGATATCCCCGCTGATGTCGGTCAACTCGGATTGCAGCCGCGCCACTTCCGCCGCCTTGCGTTTCTTGATCATGTACCCGAACCCGCCGCCGACGGCGAGCAGCAGGATGAGCGCCAGCACGCCCAGGAAGATGCCGGTTCGTGCCTTGCTCGGCTCGGCCTTGGGTGCCCGAGGGGTGACGAAGTTGATCGGCAGGATGTCCGACTCGGCGCGGGCGGCGAGCAGGCCGACGGCCCCGACGAACCGCCCGCGCGACATCTCCGGCAAGTCGGCCGCGTTCCCCGCGCCGGCCGTCGGGTCGAACGGGTACACCGGGATCGGCAGGGTGGTCTGGAGGCGGCCGGACCAGCTCCGCCCGGCCAGCGACCCCTCGGTCAGGTAGACCGCTTGCACGGCCGAGCCGGGGTACTGCGTGGCGTACATGGCCAGGCTCCGCTTCACCTCGCCGACGAGCGCGGCCTCGCCGGTGACGGCGGCCGCGGACACGGTTCGGGTGAACGGCACCTGCGTGCCGTGCACGACCGTGAACTCGCCGCCCCGATCCGTGAGGGACAGTACGGCGACCGGTGCCAGCGGTTCGTCCGGCGGGTGGGCGGCGGCGGTCGCCACGGCCCGGCGGTAGGCGGCAGCCACGGCGAAGGAGCGGGGGGTGACGGCAGCCAGTTTCAGTCCGGCCGCCTCGCACGTCACCAGCAAGTCGGCGTAATACTGCTTGTTCAGGAACACCACGGTCGCGCGGCAGTCGTCCGCGCCGGTCGGGGCGGGGATCGGCAGGTAGTCCATCAGGATGTCGTTCTCGGCCGCGGCCAGTTCCTTCTTGGCCTGGAACCGGACGACCAGCGGCTCTTGCGCCGGCGGTGCCTTCGGGTGCCGCACGTCCTTCAGCACCATCTTGTCGCGGGGCAGGCAGACCAGCACCGGCGCGGGGGCGATCTTGGCCTCCTTGAGGAGTTCCTTCAGCCGCGCGCCGAGGACGGCGGGCGCGGTCGGCGGCGGCTCGCCGTCGGGCCACGCCAGCACCCGCTCCAGTTTGATCCCACCGCGGCCCAGGGTCGCGGTGGCGACCAGCAGGCCGGACGGGTCGGGGTCG
>JBBRUO010000376.1:0-6199 GCA_038247725.1 Gemmatales bacterium | reverse complement strand
GGCCAAGGTCCGGTACTTCGACGAGAGCAAGGCCGAAGAGGCGTCCACATGGATTCACGAAGGGGTCGCGCACGCGGAACGGGTGACGTGACGCCCGCGACGGACCTGGCACCGTGACAGGGCCGGCCGAGCTTGAACCGAAGTCCGGCATCGTGGTGACCGTGTTCACGACCGGCACGGCGGTGCAGGTGGAACTGATGGCCGAGGACTTGCCGACGGACACAGACACCGGCCCTGGGACCGCCCCGACGCCGCCGAGCAGACCCCGGCACCGCGGGAGGAGAGCCAACCATGACGACGATGATGACCCACCCGAATGTGGCCGCGTCGCTGTACCCGAAACCGCGGCCCGACTGGAACTGGAACGGACACCGCAACACCGCCGCGGGTACTGGCGTGGACGAGGTGCGATCCCGACCCGGTCGGCGGCTCCGCGTCTTGATCGTGGACGACGACCGCGATTGTGCTGACAGTTCGTCGCTCTTGGTGGGGCTGTGGGGCTACAACGTGCGGGTCGCCTACGGCGGGGACGAGGCCCTCGATTGCGTCGCGGCGTTCCCGCCCGACGTGTGCCTGCTGGACATCCGCATGCCCGGCGTGGCCGGGTTTGAACTGGCGGCCCGCCTTCGCGTGCTCTTCCGCGAGGCGCTGCTGGTGGCCGTCACCGGCTTGACCGATGAAACCAGCCGGGAACGCGGGGTCGCGGCCGGCTTCGACGAGCACCTGCTCAAGCCCGCGGACCCACTCGTCCTGGAGTCCCTGCTTCTGGTCGAGAGCTGCCGGCTCGCACGCGGGTGCCGGTCGCGGCACCCGGCCGAGGTCGGTCACGGGGCACAGTGACAACCCCCGCCGGCCGACCACCCCGTCGGCCGGCGGGCCATCTCACAGCCAAAACACCGACCGGCCCAGGACCTTACCCCACCACAACAAGTTCAAGCCATGACGGTCACCAGTATTTCGGCTGCTTCGAAACCGGCCGTGTTCACGCACTCCAACATCGTGGCGGGCGTCGTTGCCAACCACCGCGAACTCGATGCGCTCACGGCGGCGTTGCGGCGTGCGGGGGTCGATACCGTTGAGACCCTGGAAGGCGAAGCGGGGGCGAATTTCCTGGCTCGGCGGAAGCACTCGTTCGTCGGGCTTCTCGACTTCTACCTCGGCGACATGGAGACCGAAAGTCGCCGGCTGTTCGCGAATGAGGTCCAGGAGGGTCATATCGTCTTCGCCATTCCCATTACGGAAACGAACAAGCTCGAAGTGGTGAAGGTCGTCAGGGCTAACGAAGCCAAGCACGTCGTCTGCTTCGGGATTTTCGTGAATGAAAGTTTTGGACAATTGTAAGAACAGGAACGGATGTTGCACACTCCGCGAATGGAACAGCAACGGAACCGGAAGGAATCAAAATCTTGGCCGCACCGATCCATCACACGACGGGCCCGACCCTGCTGGTGGTCATCGACCACCGCGAGGCGAAGGTGTACCGCACCGAGACCCACCCGGCCGCCCGCGAGCGGATCGTCCCGTACGATCCGCACGGGTACGGCCGGCACCTGCACTCCGCCCACGAGTGGACCGACGGCGAACGAGTTCCCGAGTGCAAGAGCGACTACGTGACGCTGGCCAAGACCCTGTCCGGGGCCGGCCGGATCGTCGTGTTCGGCGGCGGCACCGGCCGCAGCAGCGCGATGGACCGACTGATGGCCGACCTGACCGATCACCACCCGGCCGTGGCCGCGAGGGTGGTCGCGTCGGTGGTGGTGAACGCACACCACACCACCGAACACCAACTGCGGGCCGAGGCGCGGGCGAGCTGCGCCAACTGCGAACTGATGCCGGCCGCCGCGGAATGACCGCCCCCGAACCCAACCTCAAGTGACCCGCCATGTCCAATTCGAACGTAAACCCCAGTTCCGTCGTCGCCGTGTACGCCAACCACGAGCAAGCCGACGCCGCCGTCCGCCAGCTCCAGAAGGACGGCTTCGACATGACGAAGCTGTCCGTCGTCGGCCGCGACTACCACACCGAGGAGCACGCGGTCGGGTACTACAACTCCGGCGACCGGATGATGTACTGGGGCAAGCAGGGGGCGTTCTGGGGCGGCCTGTGGGGGCTGATGTTCGGGTCGGCCTTCTTCTGGGTGCCGGGCGTCGGCCCTCTGCTGCTGGCCGGGCCGCTCGTTGCCCTCCTCGCCGGGGCGGTCGAAGGGGCCGTCCTGACGGGCGGGTTCACCGCCCTGGCCGCCGGCCTGTACGGCCTCGGCATCCCGAAGGACAGCGTCATCGCCTACGAGACGGAGGTGAAGTCGGGCAAACTGCTTCTCGTCGTCAGTGGGACGCCGGCCGAAGTCGAGGTGGCGAAGGACCTGCTCGCGAGAACCCCGGCAGCGACGACGACCGTCCACTCCGGATCCCTGCCCATCCTCCCCTGAAGCCCGCAAACCATTCCAACCCGGCGCGATCCGCTTCCGCCGGGTCGTCCTTCTTCACCCGATTTACGGTGCCCGCCCATGCCACGCTACACGCTCGAATCCGTCCTCCTCGTCGTCCTCCTCCTCTGGCTGGTGGGGGCGTTCATCTCGCCGTTCGGCGGCAGCCTCATTCACCTGCTGCTCGTGGTCGCCGCTGCGGTTCTCCTCGTCCGCTTGCTGCAAGGCCGCCGGGCGTTGGACTGATCCCGCTCCACATCCCGCCACCCACCCGGAAGTCCCAGCCATGAACAAGTTGCTCCTGTCGAAGCGCTCGGCCGACACCAAGCTCGCGCGGGAGTCATGCCTGGTCACCGTCGCCGATGGTGCGACCCAAACACTGATCGACGGGCTGAACGACGACCTGGCGGGCGAGTATCAGGCCGTGCTGATGTACACCCACTACGCCGCCACCCTGACCGGCCCGTACCGCCGCGAACTGCGCGCCCTGTTCCGGTCGGAGATCCCCGACGAACTGGGCCACGCCCAGTTCCTGGCCGACAAGATCGCCGCCCTCGGCGGCATCCCGACGACGACCGCCCGCCCAGTTCCTCCCGCGACCGAACCGCGTCAAATGCTCCGGCAGGCGCTGGCGGCGGAGACGCGGGCCGTCGCCGACTACACCGCACGAGTGCGGCATGCGGACGCCATCGGGGACATCGGCCTGCGGGTGGTGCTCGAGAACCAGGTCGCCGACGAGACCCGGCACAAAGAGGAATTGGAGCGAATCCTCGCCGGGTGGGGTGACACTCGCCTCGGAGCCGAGACGGACGAGTCCCGCTGGGACGACGACGGCAGCCAGTAGTGTCCGAGACCCGCCACTCCTCCAACCCCAGGTGATCCCATGAACGGGTTCGTGCAAGACATCGAGAGCCTGACCGCCGAGAACGAGGCGTTCCGCCACGTGCTGTACACGGCGAAGCACTGCCAGCTCGTGCTGATGGCGATCCCGCCGGACGGCGAGATCGGCACGGAAGTCCACACCCTCGACCAGTTCTTCCGAGTGGAAGGCGGGGTCGGGGAGGCCGTCCTGGACGGCGTTCGGACGCCCATCGCGGCCGGCTTCGCCGTCCTCGTCCCGGCCGGCACCGAGCACAACATCGTCAACACCGGCCGCGACCCGATGAAGCTGTACACGCTGTACGCGCCGCCGAACCACCAGGACGGCGTCGTCCACGCCACCCGCGCCGCCGCCGAGGCGGACGACGAACACTTCGACGGCAAGACGACCGAACACCGCCCGTCCCCCGCCCGCCGTCGGTCGCCGGCCTCCGACACCAACCCCCGCGCCCCTGGGCACCCGCGCCGATGACAGCGCTTTCGAATGGCGGAAGGAACGATGTTCGCGAGCCGGCCTGGGGGCTGTTCGCGGTTTTGACAGGCGGAATGGTCGAATTTCCCGGCGGGCTGCGTCAAAGTGTGTCGCGCCTGTGAGAAGATGTGCAAGGCGATGACCATCAAGTGACGCCCGCCCCCGTTCCCGACCTGGAGCGGCGGCATCCCTAACGCGCCCTCCCCGAGGAACCTGCCGTGCCTCACCTGCTCCCCCGACCCGACGCGATTCGCTGGTCCGCGACGGAGTTGGACCATGCCCCGGACGTGATCGAGACGCAACTCCTGCTATCGACCGACCTCTTCCTCGCTCTCGAGATGGCTGCCCGGCGGCACCACATGACGGTCGGGCAGATGGCCCGCGTTCTGATCGCGCGGGGTGTCCGCGAGGCCGACGGTTGCGAGGTCGTCCGCGGGGGTGGGATGACATTGAAATCCGAGGAGACTCCCGACGGGGTGACAGGATGACCGACATGCCGCTGTATCCGCTGCGATTCGAGCCGATCTGCCAGTACCGGGTGTGGGGCGGCCGGCGTCTCGCCGACCTTCTCCCGGCCCCCCTGCCGGGCGACGGTCCCATCGGCGAAGCCTGGCTCCTCAGCGACCGCGACGACCACGCGAGCACAGTCGCCGACGGCCCCCTCCGGGGATCGACCCTCCGCCAGTTGCTGGAGCAGTGGCCGGACCAGATGCTGGGCAAGCTAGCGAGGCGGTTTAAACGGTTCCCCGTGCTCCTCAAGTTCCTCGACGCGCAGGAGCCGCTCTCGGTTCAGGTGCATCCGAAGGACGGCCTTCGGACATACATCCCGGCCGGCGAGAAGGGGAAAACCGAAGCCTGGGTGGTCCTGAAAGTGGACCCCGTCGGCCGCATCCATGCGGGGCTGAAACCGGGCACGACTCGGGCCGATGTCGAACAGGCCGTCGCGGATCAGACGGTGGCGACTCTCCTGCCGAGCTTCACGCCGAAGATTGGCGACGCGGTGTTCCTCCGCGCCGGCACCGTTCACTCGCTCGGCGGTCTGGTGGTGTTCGAGGTGCAGGAGAACAGTGACGTCACCTTCCGTCTGTACGACTGGGATCGCGTGGATCCGAAAACGGGACAGCCACGACCGCTCCAGGTTCGAGAGTCCATCGCCTGCATCGACTACTCGCAGGGCGTGGTCGGCCCGGTTGTGCCGGTGGCGGAAGCGGACTCGCCGGTGCGCCGCGAGCGACTCTTCGAGTGCGCTCATTTCCGGGTGTGGCGACACCGTGGGGACATCCCATTCGTCGTTGGGGCGACGGGCCAAACGCGGGTGCTGGTGTGCATCGACGGCACCGGTCAACTGGGACACGACGGCACCGACACGGCCGTGGGCATCGGCACGGTGTTGCTCCTGCCGGCCGCGATGGGAGAGTGTGTCTGTCGCCCGAACGGGGTCATGACATTGTTGGAAATCGCAATTCCGGAGGACCAGTGAAAGCGCTCATCGTGTTCGATCTGGACGGCACCCTCGCCGAGAGCAAGGCGGCCATCGACGCCGAGATGGCGGCTCGCCTGAACGACCTCCTCGGCCTCGTCAACGTGGCCGTCATCTCCGGCGGCGACTGGCCGCAGTTCGAAACGCAGGTCCTCTCCCGCCTCCCCCACGACGGCCGTCTCAACCGGCTGTCGATCCTGCCGACGTGTGGGACCAAGTTCTTCCGGTACGACGCCGGGTGGACGAAGCTCTATTCCGAGGACTTCACCGACGCGGAGGTGAAGTCGATCACCGATTCGCTGCACGAGGCGCTCGAAACATCGGGGTTCAAACCGGGGAAGGTTTGGGGCGAACTGATCGAAAACCGCGGGAGTCAGATCACGTTCTCGGCGCTGGGGCAACACGCCCCCCTCGAAGCGAAGAAAGGGTGGGATCCGGATTTCGCCAAGCGGAAGAAGATCAAGGCGATTCTGGACACGCTGATTCCCACGTTCTCCGTGCGGTTGGGCGGCGCGACCTCCATCGATGTCACCAAGCCCGGCATCGACAAGGCGTATGGAATCCGGAAACTCCGGGACGTGTTGGGCATCGCGATTGCTGAGATGTTGTTCGTCGGCGACGCCCTCTTCCCCGGCGGGAACGACTACCCGGCCAAACAAGCCGGGGCGACCGCGATCCGCGTCCGAGACCCCGAGGAGACGAAGCGCGTCTGCGAAGCCGTCATCGCCTGCTTGACCCCGACCGTGAAATCCTCGTAACTGGGTGACTCCTCCATGCCCGGATTTCAGTTGAAACGCATTGGCATGATCATGGAACCCGAGCCGGGTAACCCGCTCGAGGTCGAAGGCGTGTTGAACCCGGCGGCGGCTCGCGGGCCGGACGGCCGACTGTACCTCTTCCCGCGCCTGGTGGCGAAGGGGAACTACTCGCGCATCGGCATCGC
>JBBRUO010000375.1:0-6223 GCA_038247725.1 Gemmatales bacterium | reverse complement strand
GCGGTGGAGGGTGACACCGGGGAACGCGGGGCTGGTCATCTTCTGTGGCTCATTCGCCGCCTTCGGTTCATCCACCGGAACCCAGCCGGTCAGGCTCAACGAATAATCGCCGAACCCGGTGGGGAATGTGGTGGCGATGTCCTTCTTCTTGATGATGACCGACTCGAACAGCTTGTGGGAGTGGGCGCAGCCGAGTTGCTGCTCGCGGCGGTTCTGGCCAGCGTTGGCGGCGGGTTGGGTGCCGACGTGTTCAAAGGCGAACACCGCCCGCACTGCCATGTCCGCACGGGCGGCGGACTGGTCATTGCTGAACAGGTGCGTGAGGGCATCGAAGAACAACCGAAGGTCGCCGTCGTCGAACCCGGTCTTGTCGGCGAACAGCGGCGACACGAACGCCTTCGCCACGTACAGGCCATACGGCACGATGTGCTTGTGGCCCATCGTCCGCCCTTTGCCTTCATCTTTCGTTTCGACGCAGCGGGTGAGAGTGATCTCCTGGGTGGTGATCGGATCGACCGACATGCCGAGGGTGAACTGCACCGGGCCACGTACCTGGCCGTAGGCCGACCCCTTCAACACGTCGTCGCCGGTGGACAGCACGCCGCCGAACGTACGCACGTCGAAGAACGTCTTGCAGAGGTTTTTCATGGCCGACTCGGCAACGTTCGTGCCATCAGTGGGTTTGGCCCGCTTCGCCTTCTTGCCGCCCTCGCCTTCCCCGGTCGAACCGGCGACGGCGTCCGTGCTTTTCTGAATTTCCGTGTTGAGGATGTTGCCCTGCTGGACGAGGATGTCGTAAAGGTTCGTCTGCGGGCGCGGGTTGCCTTTGCGCTGCTCCGGATAGAGCATCGACACGAAGTTCCGCACCTTGCGCTTGAGGCACACGTCGGAGACGAGGCCCTTGCCCGAGTTCGGCTCGGTGCGGGGCATGTTGCCGGCGTCCGGGTCACCGTTCGGGTTACCGTTGGTCACGTCGAAGGCGATGAGGATGTCGTGGCGGTTGACGGGCATGGGCGATCACTCCTGGGTGGGTTCGAGTTTGAAGTTGTTCACGCGATCGAAAAGATCGGGATAGTCGTCAAGCGTGACTGCCTGCTTAGCCTGATGGAGGCATAGTTCGGCGAGTTGCGCGTCTTTGTTCTTGTGGGCCTTTCTCGCTTCGCTGAGCATGTGGCCGACACGGGATGCGGCGCGGTCGTAGGCGTGCTGCTGGTAGTAACCGAGAGCGAAACGGGCCTGATCATTCAGGGTGAGTACGGACATGAAATCCGGTCTTCCGTCGGCACCGTTCGGGATCAACTTCAACACGTCGCCCACCTTCGCGCGGAAGCTGTCCGCCGACCGGGAACCGTTGGTGCCCGCCTGCTCTAGCTTCCGGAGGTGATGGATGTGCAGGTTGATGAGGACCGGAAAGACCGTCTTGGGCGACGACGCGGCCCCAGCGTAGTACCGCTGAACGACGCCTGGGCCTTCAAGTTTCCCTTCGTGTGCTTTCTTTTGCAATCGGGCGAAGATGGCGAGCAACCGCCCCAGGTTGTAAGCCTGGTCGGGCGTATCGGTCGCCAAGTGGACGCGGGGCATGAACTCTCCTTCTTCGAGGTTGCGGAGCAGAATCAGTTTGAGCAGCGCGAAGCGGGATTGGCCGAGCGGGAATGTCTTCTTGTTCTGTTTCGGATTGTCTGTCAAAAGAGCAGTGACGAACTCCTCCAAAAGCCGTGGCAAGAGTGCGGTTCCCACCGGCGTGCCGTCGAGGGCTTTGGTGTAAAGTTCCAGGATGATCCGATTGCGGAGTTGCGCCCTCGCGCTCTTCGCGTTCTCTCCCTTCCGCTTTGGCAGGACGGCGTTTGCGAGCCGGAATTGAGAGTACGGTCCCGCCTTCTCGTCGTCTCCTTCTTCCGCCTTACCCGGTGGGGTGACATCCAGTTGTCCAAACCATTTCTTGAAGTTCGTGACCGCGTCCGTAACGGGCATTTGCAGCCAGCCGCAGACCACAACACGGCCCGAGTTCGCGGTCAATGCGACTGATCGGAAGGCATCCTGTTTCGGATCGTATCCCTCAATACCGGCGAAGGGCGCTTTGAGGAACTTGCTGACTTGTGACGCCGAGCGAATCGCCATGCCCGCTCGACGAGCGACCTCCGCGTTCTTCTCGGCCCAGAAGCAGAACGTTACCCCGCCGACGCTAAAATGCGTGTCGCGGCTCTCCAACAAGTCGTTCAGTCCCAGGGCATAGCTGGCGGCGGCGGCTTCGGACACCGGTGCGTTCGCCCCCATCTCGAACCCGAACGACGAGAACGCCGGTGACTCCTTGGCGAACGACACGACGTACCCGCCGGACGCCAGCCCCGGCACGCCGAGGATCTTCGGCTTGTGCGACCGCGCCACCGGTAGGCCGACGGCACCCGTCACGAGGCAGATCGTGTTCGCCGAAGCCGAAACTCCCCCGTCGTCCTCATTCGGGACCGCGTCCTCGGTGAACGACTTATTCCGGTAAGTGGTGGCCCAATCCTGCCAGATCGGATCAGCCCGCCACCCCTCCGCTGGCACCGCGAGCGGAACCCCGTCGATCTCGAAGGCGACCGTCACCAACTTGCCGATCGGTCGCCAATCCCCGGTCGCCATCCGGCCGTGCCACTCCGGTTTCTCCTCGCGACTCGATTCGTTCGGTCGCCACGCCAACCAGTCGAACAACGGGTTCGCGCCCTCGACTTCAGTGAGGTGTTGGTCGCGGAAGGCGAGCAACGCCTTCAACCGCAGGTCCGCGATTCGCGCGGCGGCTTCCTCGATTCGCGCCCAGAAGTGGCGGAACGCGCGGACCGGGTTGCGGTCTTTGCCCGCGTCCGAAACGGGGAGCGGCTCGCCGGACTCCTTGCGGACGCCGAGGACACACTGGAAACTCTCGGCGAGGTAGTACGCTTTGCCGCCGTTGTTCTCGCCGGGGAACCGTGGCAGCAACAGTTCACGCCCCGGCTCCTCCTTCGTCTTCTCGCCAACGGTCCTTGGCGTCGTCAGTGGCACGAACCCGTTCCCTCGCACGGACCCGTCCGCCTTCAACGGGATCAGCAGGTGGACCGTCCGCATCTGGAACGGCAGGCGATCCAGCAACTTCCGTTGCTCGGCGTACCTATGGAGTGCTTGCAGTAGCACGGTCACACCCTCCCGGTGCCGGGCCGTAGGATTGTCACCCGATCCGGGTGGCAGTCCATGCGGCCGTTTGTGATCGCGGCGTTGAAGAAGACCGGCTGCGGCGGAACGTTCTTGTCCGCTTGCCGCCGCGTCGGGTCGAACACGTCGTACAGCATGATGCCGAGGTCTTCGGTCAGTCCGTTGGTAATGAGCGGCGGGCCGTCCGAGTACTCGAAGTCGGCGGCGAACTCGCGGACGCCCAGCGCCGGCCGGTGGGCGCACTTCCCCTTCGCCGCTCGGCTCCGGAACTGATCGACGTACTTCACCACCTTCTCGCCCGCCGTCTTGCCCTTGTCCGTAAGCCGAATCTCGGCGGTGAACACGTACTCGACCCCCGCGAGGGCGAGCATGTTCCGCTGGGCCGCGTCGTCCGCCCCGCCCCCGGCGCGGATCGGCTCCATCACCTTCGTGCCGACCATCGCCGATTTCGCTTCCGCGATGCTGATGACCTTGCCGACCTCGTTCCGGCGGAACGAGAACCACTTGCCGGGCTTCAGGACCGTAATGGAGTCGATCAGGTAATACATTTCGGGTTCCCAAAAGACGGCTTCCAAAACCCCGCGCGCCGCCGACGGCGTGGGTACTCTGTACGAGACCCTCTCGACCTTCATTTCGGGGCGCGTGAAGCAGGCGAATTCCCCCCACGCGCGGAGGGAGACGGTGGCACTCATCGGTTCTCCTTGGATCACACGAGGAAATCATCCAGTGGCCGGCCAGTGATTACCACTCCTAAATCTTCGTTGTAACACCCGTCAACGAGAACCCACGGCCCATCCGGTTTGCCATCGAACAGCGGCGTCACCAACCCCAGTCTGCTCGCTTCGGAGAAGTCGTTCGGACGCAGATTGACCGTGTACCGCTGGAGTCGGCGCAGGATCGGCATGTCGTAAGTACCGAGCCGCCGCAGTCGTCGAATCCACTTTTTCGCCTTGCGATAGGGCACGATGACCGATCTGCCGCCGTCGTCGATCACCCGCGCCGCATCCGCGACCTTCTCGAATTTCCACTCCGCACGCATCTTTTGAATGTCGCAGGGATCCGTGCTCAGGCGGTTGAAGAGTGTCGAGAAATACTTGGCGAACACTTCGGGATTTGTGACGAGTTCATCCGGAGTGATTTCCCCGAGTGTGGTCAGTGCTTCACCCGAAGCGATCTGATACGCACCCGGTGGCATGCCTTCATCCGCCGAGCGAAAGATGAACACTTCACCTTTGCGGAGTCGCCCGTCGGCGTCTTTCAGCGTCCCTTCGCGGTTGCACCGTCCCCCCGCTTGTACGATGGAATCGAGCGGTCCGAGTGCCCGGAAGACACGGGGGACATCGATGTCCACTCCGGCTTCGATGACTTGCGTGCTGACAACCCAACAAGGAATGCGATCCTTCTCTGCCTTAACGTCCCTGAACTCGTGCAGTTGGTGGTAAATGGTGCCGGGTTTGATATCGTCCCGCCGACCGAGGATGTCCATCCGGTGTTCGGCGCAGAGGCTCGACGACAAATGTCGCACTCGCGCAACCGCCGCGTCGCCGTACTTATCTTTCACGGCCGCTCGCAGTTTCTCCCACACTTCACGGGCATGACGACGGGTGTTCAAGATGCAAAGGGCCGGCGATTCGATCAAACGCTTCACCAATTCGTCCCAGTCCCACGGCGCGGCGGTCTCGTTGATGAAGGTCACCCGCTGGAGATCGCGGTACAGCTCATCGCGGAGTGCGATCGGCAGAATCGGTCGGAGTTCATCGGGCTTTAAACCGTGGGTCAGGCCGTGTGGTGAGTACCGGAACGCCGGCTGAGTCGCGGTGCTGAAAACGATGGAACAGCCGTAGTTCGACACCAATTCTCGGAAAACGTCCAGCAGGGGGTTGAGGATGTGGGTCGGCAGGCATTGCGCTTCATCGAAGAGGATGACGCTTCTGGCGACATTGTGCAACCGGCGGCACCGGCGAGTTCCCGCCGCAAGCAGCGTTTCGAGGAATTGCACCGACGTGGTGACAATCACCGGCACGTCCCAGTTCTCGGTTGAGAGTTCCGCCGGAGACTTGCTCCGATAAGGTTCACCAGGCAGTCGCGGCGATTCGTCGATGACGACCGCCGAATGGTGTTCGAGAACCAGGTCCCCGCCGAACAGCTTCCGGTATTCCCGCGCGTTCTGCTCGATGATGGAGAGGTAAGGGATGACCACGAAAACCCGACGGAGGTTGCGGCATTGAGCGTGCGAAAGCGCGAACGCCATTCCGGATCGGGTCTTGCCGCCACCCGTCGGTACCGTCAACTCGAAGAATCCGCGTTCCGAGGTGCCACTGGCAATGCACTCCTCGAACACTTGTTTGCGAAGCTCATTCAACTGAACCGAGGTGCTGGTGGAGGTCTCCGGCGGACTTGCCCGGAGCCGATCCAGTAATGCACCGGGATCGAGTCGCAATTCGGAGAGTCGACGGCCGGCCGTATCGAGCCGGTCGGCATCAATGAGCGTCGAGAACAAAACTCGCGTCCAGTATTCTAGCTGGCGCATACCCCGATCCGAATCATCGCAATTCGGTACGGCAACGGTTGTCGGAAATGCTGGACATTCGGCTCTCGCCGACGCGACCAAGTCCACGACCACGCCTGAAGCCGTATCCTTGCCCGATTCGATCCGGTTACCCCCGTCCCAATCTTGTAGACCGGTATGGTGCCCGGCGATTGCAATCGTCAGTGGTGAATGCTGAAGTTCGACATAGGCATACGCGGCTCCGTGGATCGAATGTGGCACAGACTTCGGCGAAAGTCCGGCTGCGGATGCCAACAAATATGCCTGCCAGGCGACCTGGTACTTCCCCAAATCGTGGAGCCACCCCGCCGCTTCGGCGGCAGCGCAGAGATCCGCCACACCAGTCCGCCTCGCCAATTCATCGGCGAGGTTGGCCACGCTCTTCAAATGATCCCGAAGCAACTGCCACTGTGGCGTCGGCTGACACTGGCCGGCCACGGAGTGTGCGTAAAAGGGTGGAGTTTGATTCGGCATCGAATCCGTGCTCGCAGATGCGTTTGAAGAAACAGT
>JBBRUO010000374.1:0-6284 GCA_038247725.1 Gemmatales bacterium | reverse complement strand
GAAGCCGACGCAGTACTCCGCAAGGCACTCCCGAAAGACTCCCTCCACATCGTCTCCAATCTGATCAATTTGGCCGGGATGCAGCATTCGACGGGCGAGGACAAGGAGTCCAAGGAGAGCTACCTCGAAGCCCTCGCCATCCGCCGCAGGGTGTCCAAAACGGACGACGCCGAGACCGCTCAACTCCTGTACAATTTGGGTAACATCCGTTACGCCCTCGGCGAGTTCGACGCCGCCCAACGGACCCTCCTCGAAGCCCTCGCGGTCGCGCGCAAGCTGCTACCCAAAGACGACCCGCTTGTCGCCACGATCCTCCACAATTTGGGGACGTTCCAAAGTTCGACGGGCGGGAACGAGGCGGCCAAAACGAGCTACCTCGAAGCGATCGCGATCCATCGGAAGACCCTCTCGAAAGAAGACCTTTCGCTGGCGCAGACGCTCAACAATTTGGGGGTCGTGTACCAAGTTCTGGGAGGCTATGAGGCGGCGAAACGGCATCTCGAAGAGGCGCTCGCGATCCGGCGGAAGGCGTTGCCCAAGGATCACCCCGACCTGGCGCAGACGCTCCACAATTTAGCCATCGTGCAACAAATGACGCGTCAGTTCGCCTCCGCGAAAGTCTACGCCGGCGAAGCACTCGCGATCTACCGCAAGGTCCGGCCCAAGAACCACCCCGACGTCGTGCTGGGGTTGATGGTACTGGGGATCGCGCTTGAGGAAACGCGCGAGCACGAGGCGGCGAAGGATGTGCTGACCGAACTCGTCACAACCCGTCGGAAATCGTTCCCGCGAGAGCAGACCGAGTTGGCCCAGAGCCTGACGCTTCTGGGCAACACGCAGCACTCGGTGCGGGAGTACGAGGAGGCGAAGAAGAACCACCTCGAAGCCATCACCATCTGGCGCAAGCTGCACCCGAAAGAGCACCACGACATCGCCACCGGGTTGGTGAACCTCGCGGTCGTTCAAGACGCTATGCGGGCGTACACGGACGCCAAGAAGAGCCTGACGGAGGCGCTCGCGATCCAGCGAAAGTTGCTGCCCGAGCACCACCCCGACATCGCCGCGACGCTCAACAATTTGGGTGCCGTCTTACTCTCGCTGCGCGAATTCGACGCCTCCCGAAGGGTCGAGGAGGAAGCGGTCCTGATCCGCGAGAAGTCTCTTCCGAAGGACCACCCCGACATCGCCCAGAGCCTGAACAATTTGGGCAACGCGCACAAATCGCTCGGCGATTACCAGTCGGCCAAGAAGGTCTACCTCGAAGCGCTCGCGCTCCAGCGGCGAGCGCTGCCGAAGGGCCATTACGACCTCAGCATGACTCTCTTGAACTTGGCGAACGTCCACATAGCGCTCAAGGACCTCGAAGCCGCCAAACAGTTCGGCGAAGAGGTGGTCGCGATCCGCCAAAAGGCCCTACCCAAAGATCACCCGGACCTCGCCCTCCCGCTCCAGATGTTGGCCGGCATACAGTTGACCTCGCGCGACTTTGCCCGCGCCAAGCAGACGTACACCGAGGTACTCGCGATCTACCGGAAGACGCTCTCGAAAGACCACCCCGACCTGAGTATTACCGTGTTGGGGCTGAGCATGGCAGAGATGTTGGCGGGGGAAATTTCGCCGACGATGATCGACAACGTGGGCGAGTCGCTGGCCACGATCCGAACGAACCTCGCCCAACTCGCCGGCGGCCAGGCCGAAGCCGAGCAGTTCTCCGGCGCGCTGCACGCGCACTTGGCCGTCTCACTGTCGCTCTCCGTCTTCCTGAACGCGGGACAGGATCCGTCCGCAACGTACGACCGCGTCATGAGCTTCAAAGGTGCCGTCACCGCCCGCCAGCGGTGGGCGCGGGAGGTGCGCAACGCCGACGAGCCCCGAACCGCGGAACTGCTGCAACGGCTCACGGCGGTGAACCGGCAGCTCTTGTCGTCGCCCCCGCCCGCTCCGGACCGGGCCGGCGGCGATTCCCAGAAGCGGATCGAGCGGTGGCAGCAAGAGCGGAAAGAGCTGGAGCTGCAGCTGACGGAACAGAGCCAAGCCTACCGGGTGTTCCAGGCCAAGTCGCGCATCGGCGGCCGTGCTGTCCGGGCCGCGCTGCCTTCGGACGCCTGCCTCATCGACTTCCGCGAGTACTACCACTGCGACAAATCCCCGGACGGGAAGTCGCTCGGCTTTTTTGAAGAGCGCCTCGTCGCGTTCGTCGTCCGGCCGGGCGAGGCGAAGGTGGTGCTCGTGCCGCTCGGGGCGTCCGCGAAGATCGAGGAGCAAGTCAACGCTTGGCGCAACAGCTACGCCAACGGGAAGTTCCCGGCCGACGACAAGGCCGACCCGGCGGCCGCGCTGCGAGCGGCGGTGTGGGACAAACTCGCCCCACATCTGGGCGGCACCAAGACGATCCTAGTTTCGCCGGACGGCCCGCTGCACGGCCTCCCGTTCGCCGCGCTGCCAGGGAGCAAAGCCGGAAGCTACCTGCTGGAGGAGTATGCGTTCGTGACGATCCCGATACCGATCCTGCTGCCCGAGATGCTCGTAGCTCAAGCCGCGGCTCGCAAAAACCCGTCGGCGGTCGTCTTCGGCGACATCGACTTCGACGCCGGCGCGGCGGACGCCCGAGCGGACGGTAGTTTCAGCCGCCTGGCGGGCACGGCGGCCGAGGCCAAGGGGATCGAGTCGCTGTACCGCCGCGTCTTCCCCGAGGGCAAACCGGAACTGCGGACGGGCAAGGACGCGACGAAGGAGGCCTTCGTCGAGCGCGTCCCGAAAGCCAACCACGTGATTGTCGCGACGCACGGGTTCTTCCTTCCCGAGCCGAAAGAAGAATCGGACGCGCGGTCGCAGGGCATCCGCGGGCTGCAGTTCGACCGGCAACTCGTGCGAAGCAACCCGGCCATCCGCTCCGGGTTGGCGTTCGCCGGGGCGAACCGAGGCGCGCTCGGCCGGGGCGATGCCTTTCTCACGGCGTTCGAGGCGTCCGAACTCGACATGCGCGGGGTGGACGTGGCGGTCCTGAGCGCGTGCGAGACCGGCCTGGGTAAGGCGGAGGGAAGCGAGGGGGTGCTCGGCCTGCAGCGGGCGTTCCAGGTGGCCGGGGCGAAGACGACCGTGACGAGCCTGTGGAAGGTCCCGGACGAGGCGACGCGGGCGCTGATGGTCCGGTTCCACGAGAACCTTTGGAGCGGGCGCGACGGCAAGCGGCTCGGGCGGGGCGAGGCGCTGCGGGAGGCGCAGCTGTGGCTGATCCGTGAGGGGGCGAAGCAGAACCCGACTCTTGTCCGAAGCCTGCGCGGGGGCTTGGATCGCAGCGGCCTGAACCTGGACGGGCAGCGCGACTGGAAGCCGGGCGACCCGGTGCCGCCGTACTTCTGGGCCGCCTTCGTCCTGTCCGGCGACTGGCGGTGATGTAAGTCTGTGGGAGATTGTCGGGATTCCAAGCCGAACGAAGATAAGTCCGTAACCGCCCCGAACGAGAGGAACTTCCGATGTCAAGTTACCGATCCACCCTCTGGGCGCTCCTCGGAGCGACGGTCATCGTCCTCGGCGGCCTCGGCCTCGGGTTCGCCTCCAGCCGCTTTCAGTCGGTCCCCGCTGCCACGCCGCCCGCACCGATCGGCCGAGAGTGGAGCGGCGGGTGGTCGCTCGTGGCGACCGAGCGTCCGACGGAGCAGCCGCGCGGCGAGCCGCCGCAACCCCGACGGGAAGGCGCAGCCGGCAAGCGGGCACTGCTGATCGGCGTGACCAAGTACGACCACCTGGCCGAATCGGCCCACCTGGGCGGCCCGGGGAACGACGCGCGGCTGATGCGGACGACGCTCGTCGAACGCTACAAGTTCCCGCCCGAGAACGTCGTGATCCTGACCGAGGACGAAGGTAAACCGGAACTCCGGCCGACGAGGGCCAACATTGCCCGCGAGTTCAAGCGACTGGCCGACGCCGCCCGCGCCGGGGATCAGGTGGTGGTGCTCATGGCCGGGCACGGGGACCGACAGCCCGAATCCGACCCGCCCGATCCGGTCGCGCCGGAACCGGACGGCCTCGACGAGATCTTCCTGCCGGCCGACGTGAAGCCGTGGGCGGGGTATCCGGCGCGCGTGCCGAACGCCATCGCCGACAAGGAACTGCGCGACTGGCTGGCCGCGATCACCGCCAAGAAGGCGTATGTGTGGGCCGTCTTCGACTGCTGCCACTCCGGCTCGATGACCCGCAGCACCGAGGTCGTCCGCCAACTGCCGACGGGGGTACTGGTGCCGGACGAGGACATCACGAAGTCCCGCGCACGGGCGGCCAAGCGGACTGGCCAGCCCGCGCCTCAAGACGGTGCGAAGGCCCAAGTTCTGACCGCCGCAAACGAGTACCTTGTCGCCACGTTCGCGTGCCGGGAGTTCGAGACGACGCCGGAAAGTCGGATGCCGGCCGGTTCGCCGAAGGCTCAGTCCCACGGATTGCTGACGTATTCGGTTGTGAGCGCGTTGGAACAGTCGGCGTCGTCGGTCAGTCCCCTGACGTACCGCGAGTTGATGCAGCGGGTGCAGGCCAGTTACCTGACCCGGCCGCAAGGGTCGCCGGCCCCCAGCATGGACGGAGTCGGTCAGGATCGCGTCGTCCTCGGGACCGAGAAGCCGATCCGCCCACGGATCACGCTCACGCGAGTTCGAGATGTGCCGGTGGTGAACGTCGGGGACCTCCACGGCGTCACCCGCGGCAGCATCCTCCGCGTCTACTCCCCGGCGGGCGAGAAGGAGAAGCCTCGCGTTCTCGGTTACGTCCGGATCGACGAGATGCGCCCGTTGGAGTCCACCGTCTCCGCCGTTGAATACGAAAAAATGCCGAAACTCGCCGCGTTGCCGGCCAGCGCGTTATGCGAAGTGGTGGCCGTCGATTACTCGTTAAGCGGCCTGCGGGTTGGAGTCGAGGCGGGCAAACCCTACTCGAACGAGCTCAAAAAAGAGGTCGCTGCGGCTCTCCGCGCACTGCCGAAGGAAGAAGTCGGACTGATCCAGTTGGAGGACGACCTTGCGAGGGCCGAGTTCGTGGTGTGGATGGGTCAGGAGGGGCCGGAACTGCAAGTCGCATCTGGGAAACGGCCCCCCATCCCACTTCCGCCACTGGACTCCGAACAGTTCGCCCCCTCACTGACCACCAAACTGAAGGCGATCCACCAGGCCCGGAGCCTCATTGCCGCCGGCACCCGACTCCAAGAGGAGCGAAGCCGAGGCACGTCCGGTTCGGACATCAAGATCGAGGTACTCAGCCACGAGAGCAAGGACGATCCGGGCCAGGCGATGCAACGACCAGTGACCGGGTGGGTGTTCCGTACCGGCGACCGGGTGTCCTTCCGCGTCACCAACACGAGCACGACGAAGCGACTGGAGGTGACGTTGCTCGTGGTGGACCCCGACTACAGGGTTCAGCTCTTCTACCCCGGTAGGAACAAGATCAATAAGGCCCTCGAACCGGGTGGATCGTTCGACACGGACGCCGGGACGATCAACGAGAAACCGCCGTTCGGCCCGGAGAATCTGGTCGCCATCGTCACATCGCCGACGAATCCGGCCGTCGATTACAGTCTACTGACGCAACCGGGAGTGCGGGGTGAGAAAGGCCGCGGCGCGGCGCTACACTCGCCGATCGCCCAACTCCTGGATCGCGGGATGAACGGCAACGGCGTACGGTCCGGGCTGACCGTGTCCGAGATGGAGAACCAGGGGGCGCGGGTGCTGAACTGGCGCACGGAGCCGACACCGAAGAAGTAGCGGTTTGCGGACAAAGGAATTTCGTCTCTTCCGTCTCACACCATCAGGAATTCGCCATGTGCCGCCGTACCACGCTGACCGTTCTCGCCTTGCTTGCGGGCGTCGGGATGTTCGCGGGCGGGACGCAGGCCGCCGAGCCGAAGGCGGACATGCGTCCGCGGCTCGTGGCGCAGTTAGGGCATTCCGCTTCAGTTTTGTCCGCGTCCTTCTCGCCGGACGGGCGGCAGGTGCTCACCGGCAGCCCGGACAAGACGGCGCGGGTGTGGGACGCGGAGACGGGCAAGGAGATCCGCACCTTCGCCGGCCACACGGGTGCGGTCATTTCCGCGACCTTCTCGCCGGACGGCAAGCAGGTGCTCACCGGCAGTTTGGACGTAACCGCGCGGGTGTGGGACGCGGCGACGGGCAAGGAGATCCGCACCTTCGCCGGCCACACGGGTGCGGTCATTTCCGCGACCTTCTCGCCGGACGGCCGGCAGGTGGTCACCGGCAGCGAGGACAAGACGGCGCGGGTGTGGGACGCGGCGACGGGCAAGG
>JBBRUO010000373.1:0-6290 GCA_038247725.1 Gemmatales bacterium | reverse complement strand
TGGTGGCGTGGCGGCTGTCGAACACGCTCGACGGGGCCTTCTGTCGGGACATGCCGGACGAGGCGTTGACGACCGGCACGCCGGAGGTGTTCAACACGGATTAGGGGGTGCCGTTCACGGCCGCGGCGTGGGTCGAGCGGGTGCGGGCGAGCGGAGCGAAGGTGAGCATGGACGGTCGCGGTCGTTGCCTGGATAACGTGTTCGTCGAACGCCTTTGGAGGAGCGTGAAGTACGAGGACGTGTACCCGCGGGGGTACGAGTCGGTGCCGGAGTTGGAGCGGGGACTGGGGGCGTACTTCCGCTTCTACAACGATGAACGGCTGCACCAGTCGCTCGACTACCGCACGCCCGCCGAGGTGTACCGCGAGGGCCGAGTGAAGAAAGACGAAGAGCTGGCGAGAGGAAGAAAACAGTAGCGATCCCTCGCCGATTTTTGGTCTCGACAATGGGGTCCACTGTACTCACCGTCCGGTGGCGGCGGCTGCCGCGGGACAAAGACCAGGTGCTGACCCGGCCGCTCAAGGCGGTGCTGGTGGAGCGGTTCGACGCCGAGGTGTAGTTCGACCGCCTGCCCGACCCGCCCGCCAAGCCGGAGGCCCCGCCCCTGGCCGGCAAGGAAGTCGCGCCCGTCGGGCGCGCGTTCTGGCCGGACGGATGGCCGCCCGAGGCCCCCCGGCAGGGATGGGCGGTCCGCAGCGAGGACGAATTGATCGACCCGCGGCTGCACGCCCCCGAGCCGGTGCTGGAGAAGATGCGTGCGGACGCCAAGGCCCGGTACGCGAAGGCGCTGAAGGTAGACGGCATCGACTTCACGAAGCAGATGGTGGTGGGCGTGAGCGGCGGAGTGCAGCCAGCTGGCGGCCGCGTCGAAATTACCCGCGCCGAGACCGACGCGGGCGGCAAGAGGCTGACGGTCTACTGGAAACCGCACCCGGCCGGGAAGGACGAGCGGGCGACGGGGATCGCGCACCCGGCGGAAGTGGTGCTCCTCGACCGCTTCGCCGGCGACATCAGGTTCCAGGAGGAGCCGAAGTAAGTCCCACGAGCCGACCGCCCACGGATCACGGGGCGGACGCTATTTGAACGTCAGTTCCCCGAGGTGGGTCAGGCTGTCGAAGTCGGCGTACGTCGGCACCCACTGCGAGAACCGTTCCCACTTCGGGCCACGCGGCCCCCGGCCGCGGAGCACGTTCAGTGCCCACGCGTCCCCCGGCCGCGGGGCGGCGACGCCGAGCGCCGCGTACGGGATCCGGAACTCGACCGCGTACTCGTCGTCGCGGCACCCGATGGCCGTCGTCCAGTCCGCGTCCCACTTCGCGTCACTGCGGCGGGCGTCGTACCGCACGCCGGCCAGGTTCACCACGAACTGGAGTCGGTCCTTGCCCCGCCCGGACGGGTCGATCACCACCTCGACGTGGTCGTCCTTGCGGGTCAGCGGGTCGTCGCGCAGTTTGCCCGGTTGCGGGAATTTGCCGGGCGTCTTCTCGGCGGCGGTGACGGCGATGTACACCGCCTTGTCGTCGTAACCCACGCGGAACCGCGTCCCGAACTCCGGCTCCTTCCGCACGTGCGTCTCCCGCAGCGCCGGCGCGTCGGGGGCGGCGCCGTACTCTTTCGCCCCGACCACCCCGTCGATCAGCGGTGACGGATCCACGCGCCGCGCCACGACCGACCTGCGCAGAATCGGACGGAGCCAGTACTCCACCGGGGCCAGCGGTGTCGGGCCGGCGGCGGGGTAGATCGCTCCGTGCAACTTGGGCAGCGGCGCGGGCTGATCGGGGTCGAAGCGGGCGTCCACGCGGACGGTCGCCTTCCCCTTTGCGGGCAGGGTCACCCGCGCCGTTGCCGGCTCGAACCGCCAACCCGTCCCCGCGGTCTCGTAGCGGTACTCCAGTACTGCGTCCGCGGAGCCGGAGTTTTCCACGACCGCCTCAATCGTGAAGCGGTTCTTGCCCGTCGGCACGTCCCGGCCCGCCAGTGTCAGAGCTTGTGGGAAAGACGGCAGCCGGTCGATCATCCCGTCCGCAATCGCCTTGAGGAACTGCGGGTGGTACTTGTCGTAGTTCGTCCCCGCACCCTGGCGCAGCATCACGACGACGAGGTCGTGGGCCGGGTCGATGAACACCGTCGACTTGAAGTACCCGGCGTGGCCGAAGGCAAGGGGGCTGAAGTCGTCCGTCTTCCACGGGTGGGTGCCCATACCCCACGGTCGGTCGTTGGCGTACGGGCCGAGCGTCTTCGAGTGCCGCCGGGGCAGCATCTCGGCCACGACCGGCTCGGCGAGTAACCGCATGTCGCCGTACCCCCCCCGGTTGAGGAGCATCTGGCACACGCGGGCCATTTCCAGCGACGTGCTCTGGGTCGCGCCGCCGGTATTGCGGACCTCCGTCCGCGTACACCCCAACGGCGCGAACAGGTGATCCCGCGCGAACGTCGAGATCGACTCGCCGGTCGCCGTGGACGCGAGCGCCCACGCCAATTCCAGGCTGGTGCCGGTGTACTGGTAGCCCTCGCCGATCGGCAGGTGGGGCAGGACCTGCGCGACCCGCTCTTCCAAGTCGGGCGTCGGGTCGATGCCCACTGAGAAGGCGGTGTGGGTGTAGAGCGCCCGCAGGGTGACCGGCTTCTGAGTCTTCAGCCCGTGGAGCGGCCCCGGCAATTCGGTGATCGGCCGGTCCAGGTCGAACCAGCCACGATCGACGAGCTGCATGAGCGCGGCGGCGGTAACCATCTTGCTCGTCGAGGTGAGCGAGGTCAGGGTCGTGTTGGTGAGGGGTTTGCCGTTGCGGCTGCCGTACGCCTTGTGCAGGACGACCGCCCCTTGACGGACGACGCAGACGTCAAACCCGGTGTCGCTGTCAGCGGCCCAGCCGGTCAGTAGCTCGTCCAACTTCCGGGCCGCGTCGGGCTTCATACCCGCCTCCGCCGCGATGCCGGCGCGGACGACGCGAGCGGGCTTGCCCACGACCGTCAGCGGCGCGGGGAAGGGTTCGGGGAACCGCTTGTCGAACCCGTAGAGGCGGCGCTTCAGGCCGATCCACCACTGCCGGTCCTTCTCCCACGACTGCTGGTAGAAGTTGTCGGGATCGCCGCCCTTCGGCACCTCGTGCAACCCGGCCAGTTCGCGCGCACCCTCGCCCGTGTCTTTGAGGGGCAGGTCGCGGAAGTTCCAACGGAGGGCCTTCAGCCGTGCGACGAGGGCCGGCGATTGCACTTCGAGGTCGGCGCGTTCCGGCAGTCGGTACAGGGTGAAGAACCGCCGCGTCGGGGGCATCTTGCTCCCGACCCCCGGGGCGATCGTCACCACCGCCCCGTACCGCCCCGGCTTGGCCGCCTTCGTCGCGATCCGGTAATCCGAGTCGTAGAAGACGGGGGTGAGCCGATACGCCCCGATGAGTTCCCGCACCCGCTCGGGTGCGGCGAACGCGAACGCGGGGAACGTCTCGGCGGTGAGGAGGTGACGCTCCGGAACCGGTGCGAGTTGCGCGAACTCAAGAGCCCGTTGGACGTCGGTCAGATCCGCGGGGGCCGGCTCCTCGGCACCTGCGGACCCTGCCCAAAAGAGCACGAGCGCGATTCCCGGCCACGGTGCTGTCGGATTCATGAGTTGTCCCTTGTCGTGGTGCCTGTGATGACGAGAAAGAACCCTGGGCGTGCCCCGGCCGCAACACTCCCGCCCGGTCGCCCGTTCGACCCGGTCTCACACGTCCCGGTTCGTGAGATCCGGACCGCCGGCGGCAACGTACCCGCCGCTCGCACCGGTCTTCCCCCCGCTCACCCAGAACGCGAACAGCCGGGCATTCCGCAAGTGGAACCGGAGCCGCACCGGCTTGCCCGCCGCCGCGGCCAAGTCGCCCGCCTTCCACCCCACTGCCTGCCTCGTCTTGTCGGCCCGCACTGCCACGCAGTCCGCCGCCGATAGTCCGTCCATCGCCTTCCCGTCCCCGCCGATGACCTCGGCGGTCAACTTCCCGTCGCGGGCGTCGGCGTTCACGAACAGGTGCTTGCCCGAGAACGTCAACGGCCGCGTCGTGACGGTACCCGGCTTGTCACCCGCGTCGAGCGAGGCGAATCCGTCCCGCCGCAGCACCGCCAGCCCCGTACTCCCCGCCCCGTCGCGCCCCTTGCCGTCGGCCGCGTCCGGCTTCCCGGCCCGCCCGCTGTGGTAGAAGTAGAGCTCGTCCCCCACCACCAGGCAGCACCCGCCGGCCGACTGCACGTTCCCCCAGTTCCAGTCGCCCTTCGTCTCCGACACGTCGATGAACGCCCGGCGGTCGGGCCGCGACCAGTGAAACCCGTCGCGGCTGAACCCGGCGCAGACGTTGTTCGGCTTCGGGCGGCCCGCCGGCACGTTCAGGTCGCCGCGCCAGATCGAGAACAGTCCCAGAACCAGGCTCTCGTAGGCGACGCAATCGAGGTTGTAGAGCTGTGGCGGGGTCTTCAGATCCCCGCGCTGCGGGTCTTTGGCGTCGGCCGCGGCCCACATGCCGGGCTCGCCGATGGCCTGCCACTGCGGCCCTTTCACGAGGTCGGGCGTCTCCCAGTACCGCCGGCGCCGCGGCACGCCCCACCCGTGCCGGGTGCTGTACACCCACACCTTGCGGAATGGATTGTAGAAAGCGGTCGTGCGGTCGCCGGTCGAGCCGGTGCGGACGACCCGCTCGCCCCAGTGGACTCCGTCCGCCGAGTAGTACACCGACTGTCCGAACCGCCCGCTCTCGGAGTGGCTGAGAAACATCTTGTACCGCCGCTTCGGGTCGGCCGCGTCGTGGTCGAGCCAGACGGTGGAGGAGTCGCGCGGACCGGGGTGGACGACGTTGGTGCCCTTCTTCACGTCGAGTTCCGGCCGGGTCCAGCGGACGCCGTCCTCGGAGTGGGCGAGGCAGACGCTGCGGCCGTACCCGCCCATGTACCACATCTTGAACAGTTTGTCCTTCGGGTCGTACCAGACGCCGTCGCTGAACACCATCGCCATCGGGGCCGCGCCCTCGCGCTCCCACGACTTCTCCGGTCTGAGGACCGGGCTGTCCTTGTGGGGCTTCGGGGCGTGGAAGGTGCGCGCGAGGTCGGTCTTCTCGATCAGGAAGTCGTCGACGAGGAGTTGCCGGCCGAGGTCGATGGGGATGACGGCGGGGGGCGCCTTCAGGTAGGGAGGTTCGCCGAGATCCGCAGGGACGTCTTTCCACTTCGGAGGCCACGGCGACGGGAGCTCGATGCCGTTGTAGAGCGTCTCGCCGGCCTTCGGGTCCGAGCCGCGCGAGAGGGCCGCGGCCGCGGCGAGCGCCGCCCCGGCGTGGAGGAAGTTGCGGCGGTTCACGGCGGACTCCGAGAGCGGGCGGGCGGTGCCGATGGCCGGCCGTCAGCCCGTTCCCGGTGTTGTAGGGACACACCGATTGTAGGGACACACCGGACCGTCCAGAGGGGTCTCGGGCGAATCGTTGTGCCGGCCGTCTGTTGCGGGTAGGCGTTGTTGAATTGCGGCGAGAGGCGGACAGCCCGTGATGCGGGTGGCGGGATCAACGGGTCAGCGGCTGTGCGGGGAACCAGCACGCACGGACGGAGTGCGACGCGATGCTCACCATCCACGGCGACCGTCCGGGCCGGTTCTGCGACGGCCTGTCGCGGCAGAGTTTCCTCCGCGTCGGCGGGCTCGCCACCACCGGGGCGATCCCGCTGCCTTCGGTCACATCGACCGACATCTCGAACGGTCGGTAGCTCCAGCCTCAATCGCGCTGTCACGGCACATGCCGGTACGGTCGCGGGTCGGGGAGCAGCCCCTCGTTCCGGACGCGGGTGAGTTCGGCGTGGCTGACGATCCACTCGCTGGTGGCGCCGCGGCCGGCCTTCTTCTTCTCGGCGTAGACCCGGCCGAGTCGGCACCACTCCCGGACGGTGAACTCGGCCTTACCGAGGAGGGTCGCCACTTCGGCGGTCGAGTACCACTCCTTAATGGTCCGCTGCTCGACGAGGCTCGCCACTAGCGTCTCGATCTCGGCCAGCCGCGTGAGGAGTTCGTGATTCGATGTCGTCATGGCGTTCTCCTTTGGCTGGCTGATCAAAGATGAGCGGGAACAGGACATCTTGTGCAAGCCGTGAGGCGGTCCACCGGCAATAGCGTTCATCGACTTCGATGCCAGCGGCCCGGAGGCCACGGGAGCATGCCGACGTCGATTGCGAAGCGAAACACGATCTCCGCCGCAGTGCGGCTGTGCCCTTTCGCGATGCGAACGAGGTCGCGGTGTTCCGTCGCGCCGCGATTCGCCGTGAGTAGTGAAAACCCCTGGTAGACG
>JBBRUO010000372.1:0-6296 GCA_038247725.1 Gemmatales bacterium | reverse complement strand
TGAAGTGAGGATAGGGGAAACCCGCCCGGACGTCGGCTGGGAGGTCCGCGCGGCGTTAGCGTCGGACGAATCCGCAAAACGGTTGTACAGTTCGCGGAGCCAGCCGTGCAGCGTCTCCTCCCGCACCTCGTTCGGGCGGAACGGCAGGTCGATGCCCTGCTTCAGGCAGAGCGGGCTGAGTACTCCCGCGCCCAACTCGTCGAGTCGCATCAGCCGCATCGACCACTCTGAGAACTCGCGGCAAGAAATCTCCCGAACGGAGGCGATCTCGATTCGCGAGTGCCGCGGATCGCGGTAGAGCCGCTCGAAAAGTCGGGAAACGACCGACCGCTTCCCTTCCAGGCACTGGAGGAAGTACGGTCGGGAGTAGACGAGATACCCGGTGATCCCATCGCGGACGTTGTTTCGCTGGGCGCACTCGAGGATGGCGTGGAGGTCGTCGAATCTGAGGTCGTCCGGCGCGACGCTGCTGTAGATATAGCGCACGAGGTTCATGATGGCCTTCGGCTACGGGTAGGGGGGACAACCTTCTCTAGCACACGCCGGCAGTCGGCGTGGGGCCGTCACCGGAATCCCCTCCCGCCAACACAGAAAAGTCGTGGCCGGCCCTGACCGGCCACCCCACATTCACTCACTGGTGACAGAGTTCAGGCCACGCAACCAGACGCGCGGTTCCCGTTCCTCCGGCCGGATCGCACCACCGCGTCCCCGCCGGCCAGGAGCACCACCCCGCCGAGGGCGAACAGCGCCTCCTCCTGCACCGGGTCCGGCGGGTACGGCAGTTGGTCCAAGTGTTGGGTGACCAGATCGTCGCGTGTCATGGGGGACAGGGCATCAAATCGGGGGTTCGACCGCCCCCGCCTTCCCGCGGAGCAGTCGCAAACCGGCGGCCACGACGGTCAGGGCACCGACCCCACCCAGCGCGAGGAGCGGGTCGCCGCCGTTCCGCTTCTCCTGCTCCGTCGCCCGCTCCTCGTCCAGGGCGGATCGCTCCACCAGCTCGTTGATGTCATTCTTCCGCTTCCGCAGCTCGAACTCGTCGTGCAACTTGCCGGCCGCGGTGTACGACGAGTAGTGCAGCTTGTCGCCGTCGATCCGGATGAGCTGGTACAACTGCTTCTTCTCGGCACTGCTCACCATCCACGGCTGCTTCCCGAGCGGGTACATCTTCGGCCCGCTCACGCTCACGCAGTACACCGTCCCCTTCTGGTTGACGGCTTGCACCCCGTCCAGCGTGTTGTCCCCGCTCATCAGCCCGCTGCGGCCGTAGCTGTGGTCGTGCCCTTGCAGCACGATGTCCGGCGGGAACTGATCGAACACCGGTCGCCAGAACTTCCGCACCGCTTTGCCCTCTTCCTCCTTCTGCCGGGTCGAGGCGGTGGCGTACACCGGGTGGTGGAAGGTGACGACGGTCCACTTGTTCGGGTTGTCTTTCAGCACCTGTTCCAGCCACGCCGTCTGCCCCTCGACCTCCGTGTTCGAGTTCAGGCTGATCACCCGCACGCCCTGCACGTCCAGGTAATAGCAGGTCTCCTCCAGCCCCCTCGGCCCGTTCTCCGGGAGGGCGAAACTCGGCCGCCAGTGGCCGCTGAGGATCGACTTCGGCCGGGCCAGCGGGTTCGCCTCTTTCGGCGAGACGTCCCCCTTCGGCGGGTTCTCCCCTTTGGGCGGCGCGCCCGTCCTCGGCGGGGCGGCGTACTCGTGGTTGCCGGGGGTGGCGATGCTCGGGATGCTGCCGTTGATCCACCCGGCGGCGGTGTGCCACTCGCCCCAGTCGGCGTCGCTGTTCGCCTTGTTCACGAGGTCGCCGGCGTGCAGGAAGAAGGTGGCCTTGGGCATGTCCGCGTACGCCCCGCGGACCACCCGGCTCCAGTGCCGCTTGAGGTCGTTCTGCGCGTCCCCGAAGTACACGAACTCGACCGGCGCGGGCTTGTCGCTGGCGGTGCGGAACTGGAACCACTCGCTGTTGTTCGGCCTCGCCTTGTCCCCCACCCGGTACACGTACTTCGTCGCCGGCTTCAGCCCGGTGAACGAGACGCTGTGGTAATGGGCGACGTTCAAGTCCGTCTTCAGCGGGGTAGTCACGGCGGCCACGGTTGTCACGCGGTCGCCCGGCTTGGCATCCTTCGAGCTGATCGGGTCGAACGCCGGGCCGTCGGTCGCCTCGGCGATCTGGGCCACCGCCTCGGTCACGCTGGTGTCAGTTCGCCACGTCACCGACTGAGTGGTCGCCGGGTTCCCGCTCCACGTGAGGATGACGCGATCCGGGATCGGCTTCGGCTCGTGGATCAACTTCGCGGCGTACGGGACTGGTTTGTCAAGGTCTTTTGGCTGGGCGGCGGCGAACCGCACGGGGGCCACGGCAAACAGGATCATAACAATGGCGCGCATGTGGGAAACCCCGGAGGCGGTGGGACGGCCGCTAGTTACAATACCCGTCACCCACGGGCATCGACCGTGTCGATTTGATGAATTCCGCACTCACCCACACGACCGCGAGGACACCGTGACGCCATTAATCTTTCTCGCCGCCTTCGCGCCCGCCGCCGAGCCGCCCGTGGCCGCCGACCTCGTGGTGCTGAACGCCAAGGTGTGGACCGGTGAGCCGAAGCAGCCGGAGGCCGAAGCCGTGGCCGCGCTGCACGGCCGCGTCGTCAAGGTCGGCACGACCGCCGACGTGAAGGCGCTCGTCGGCGCGAACACCAAGGTGATCGACGCGGCCGGCCGGCGGGTGGTGCCCGGCTTCCACGACAGTCACCTGCACTTCCTCGGCGGCGGCCAGCAACTCGCCCGTGTCGAACTGAAGGACTGCAAGGACGAGGCCGAGTTCGGCGACCGCCTGAAGGCGTTCGACACCAACACCCCACGCGACCGCTGGATGCTCGGCGGCAACTGGGACCACGACCGCACCTTCGCCGGCAAACTGCCCACCGCCGCGACGCTCGACAAATACGTGCCCAACCGCCCGGTCTTCCTGCGGCGATACGACGGGCACATGGCCCTGGCCAACACCCTCGCCCTGAAGAAAGCCGGCATCACGGCCGACACCAAGGACCCGCCGGGCGGGGTCATCGAACGACTGGCTGACGGCAAGACACCCTCCGGCGCGCTCAAGGACAACGCGATGGACCTGATGGACAAGCTGATCCCGGAGCCGGACGACGCGGAGATCGCCGAGGCCGTCCGCGCGGCGATGACGGCGTGCGCCGAGCACGGCGTCACCAGTGCGACCGACATGGAAGGCAGCTCACCCGCCACCCGCCGGAAGTACCTTCGCGTCTTGCAACGTCTCGCGGCGAAGGGCGAACTCACGGTGCGGCTGTCCGTTCACACGCCCATCGCCCTGACGCTGGACGTGACTGCCGCCGGCGCGGAAGCGAACTTCGGCAACGACTTCGTCCGCATCGGCGGGGTGAAGGGGTACATGGACGGGTCGCTCGGCTCCAGTACCGCCAAGATGTTCGCGGGGTACGATTCCGACCCGAAGACGACCGGCGTGTACGTCACCGAGCCGGGGGTGATGAAGGCGTTCGTGCGGGTGGCCGACGCCGGCGGACTGTCCGTCGCCGTTCACGCCATCGGCGATCAGGCGAACGCGGTGTTACTGGACATCTACGCGCAGGTCGCCGAGGCGAATGGCGCGCGCGACCGCCGCTTCCGCATCGAACACGCGCAACACCTGCGGCCCGAGGATTACAAGCGGTTCAAGCTGACCGGCGTGGTGGCGAGTATGCAACCGTACCACGTCATCGACGACGGACGTTGGGCCGAGGGGCGGATCGGCAAGGCGCGGTGCGAGTCGTCGTATGCGTATCGCGGGTTGCTGGACGCCGGGGCGGTGTTGGCATTCGGGTCGGACTGGCCGGTCGCCCCGCTGGACGTGTTGGCCGGCATCGACGCCGCCGTCAACCGCCGCCCGCTCGACGGCAAACACCCGAACGGCTGGTTCCCAGAGCAAAAGATCACCGTGACCGAAGCCGTGACGGCGTATACGCGCGGAAGTGCTTACGCCAGCCATCATGACGGCGAGAAGGGAACGATTGCGGTCGGCAAGTTCGCCGACTTCGTGATCCTCAGCCGCGACATCTTCGCCAAGGCCGAGCAGGATAAACTCGCCGACGTGAAGGTCGATGCCACGGTGGTCGGCGGGAAGGTGGTGTTCGAGCGGAAGACGAAGTAACGAGTCACCCCAGCAATTCCTTGATGACGTGCCCGTGAACGTCGGTGAGGCGGCGGTCGATACCGTCCTTTCGTACCGTTAGCTTCTCATGGTCGATGCCGAGTAAATGCAATACCGTGGCGTGAATGTCATACACCTGCGTCGGGTTCTTGCGGTCGGCCGGCTTGTATCCGAAGTCGTCGCTCGGCCCGTGACTCACGCCGCCCTTGATGCCGCCACCACACAGCCAGTTGGTGAAGCAATACGGGTTATGGTCCCGCCCCTTCCCGCCCTGTGAACTCGGCATCCGCCCGAACTCCGTCGTCCACAGGATGAGCGTGTCTTCGAGCATCCCCAACCGCTTCAAGTCCTTGATGAGCGCCGCCGCGCCGCGCGCGAACCCGGTGGCCAGCGGCTCGTGGTCCCGCTTCACGTCCTCGTGGCTGTCCCAGTTGCGGCGGGGGAAGCCGTTGTCGTTCCCGCTCCAGATTTGCACGAACCGCACGCCGCGCTCCAGCAGCCGCCGCGCGGCCAGGCATTTCCGCCCGAAGTGGACGACCTCCTCCGGCACGTTGATCTCGCGGCCGAACGACGCGGGGACGTGATCCAGCCCGTACAGCCTCAGCGTCTCCTTGGTTTCCTTGGAGAAATCGAGGGCGTCCGGCGCGGCGAGTTGCATCTTCGCGGCCAGTTCGTAACTGCGGATGCGGGCGTCGAGGCGGTCGTCGCCGGGCCGCGACTTCGCGTGTTCGGCGTTTAACTTTCCGAGCAGATCGACCCCGGCCACGTCCCCATCGTGGTCGCCGAGTTTCACCCGCTCGTCGGGGAACAGGTCCGCGATGGGCGTCTTGGTGCCGGGGTAAATGACCGTACCTTGGTGCTGGGCCGGCAGGAACGCGGCGTCCCAGTTCTTGGTGCCGTTCGACGCCAACCCGCGATGGTCCGGCAGCACGACGAACGCCGGCAAGTTATCGCTCAACCGGCCGAGTCCATAACTCACCCACGCGCCCATCGACGGGAAGCCGGGACGGTTAAACCCGGTGGCTTGCAGCAGAGTGCTCTGACTGTGAACACCGGTATTGCCGACCATATTGTGAACGAATGCGATATCGTCAATCACATCACCGAGCGCCGCCACCGGCGAACCGAGCAACTTGCCGCATTGACCGTAGGCCTTGAATTCGAACACCGGCTTCAGCCACGGGCCGAGGCCGTTCTGGAACGCCTCCACCTTCTCGCCGAAGTCCGACGGCTTGCCGTGCCGCTTCACCAGTTCCGGCTTGAAGTCGAACAGGTCGAGTGGACTGGCGGCCCCGGCCATGAACATCTGAACGACCCGCTTCGCCTTCGGCTTGTGGTGCAACCCGCCGTCGGGCCGCACCCCCGGCCCCGCGAGCAACCCGTCCGAACCGAACAGCGACGCGAGCGCGACCCCGCCCAACCCGCCACCAGAATGCCAGAGAAAATCGCGACGGTTCATGGACGCACCAACGTGAGGAGTAAAGCGGCATCAATCCACGAATACGAACTCATTCAGGTTCAGTATCACCCGGCAGGCGTTCGGCAGCCCGTGCTTCCTGGCGTGTGCCGCAAGCGCCGCGGCTTCGGTCGGGGTCGGTCCGCGGGAGAGAGCGAATCGGAACGCGGCGGCAACTTGCGCCTCCGCATCGCCGGCCTTCTCCACTCTCGCTGCTAAATGCTTCGACATCGTCAACATGAAGGCGTTATTGAATAGCGCCAGTGCCTGTAACGGCGACAGCGTTTCGATCCGCTGATCCACCTGCATGGACGGATCTGCGCAATCCAGGACCGTCATGAATGGCTGCGGCTTGGACCGGACCAAGAAGCGGTACACACTCCGGCGGTACGCCTTCGGGTCGTTCGGGTCGAACAGGTGATATTCGTAATGCGGCGAGTGCTCCGGGTGTTCGACGACGAAGTTCTGGAACGCCGGGCCGTACATCTTGAGGTCGAGTTTGCCCGCCGCCATCAGCGCGGAATCGCGGATCGCCTCGGCTTCCAACTTCCGGCGGCTCGCCCGCCAGAGGTACGCATTGCCGGCATCCTGACCGTCATTCTTCGCGTTGGTCGCACTCGTCTGCTTGTAGGTCGCCGACGTGACGATGAGCTTGTGCAG
>JBBRUO010000371.1:0-6303 GCA_038247725.1 Gemmatales bacterium | reverse complement strand
CGGGTTTGGCTGGGGCGGGCAGCCGGGCCGGCGCGGGGGGCGTTTTTTTTTTGGTCCGATTTGCCATGCCCAAAACCAACACTCTGTCCGCGGGCCGTCTGCCCGGCACTGCGCAGCCCCACCCACGGGGTTCGGTGGAAGCGCCAGTCTCATTTACCCGAAGTGCTGATCCAGCCGCAAGAAGCAAGTTGACCGTATGTTACAGGCGGGCGTATAGTCCTGTTTCGAGAGGTCGCGGCATCGACCGCCCCCGAAAGTGTCCGGGCGGGAGCCGCGAAGTGGGCTGAACGACACGCCGCAAAGGGTAGTTCTCGATCCGGATGAACGCGATCAGACCTGGCTGGCGAACGCGATCCGCGTTCTGGCATGGCTCGTGCCGGCCTGACGGCCGGCGACGGGGGTGACTCGGTTGGTTCCGAGGGAAGAGTTTTATCGCAAAGCCCCCTCACGCCAGCACGGGGAGCGGCTTGCGGGTGGACGCGACTTCGGCGTCGTAGCGGCGCTGGCCGGTGTCCGTCGGGTATTCGCCGGTCAGGCAGGCGCGGCAGAGGCGATCCGGCGGCAGTTCGATGCACCGCGCCACGGCTTCCAGCGGCAGGTACGCCAGGCTGTCCGCCTTCAGGTCGGCGGCCATCGCCGCCATTTCCTCGCGGGTCGGCGTCGGGCCGGCCATGAATCGCGGCGCGTACAGTTGGTCCACCGACGACATGTCGATGCCGTAGAAGCACGGCGCGACGATGGGCGGGCAGGCCACGCGGACGTGAATCTCGGACACCCCGCCGGCTTCCTTCAAGAAGCCGAGTAGGTTTTTCAGCGTGGTGCTGCGGACGATGGAGTCCTCGACCAGAATCACCCGCTTGCCTTCCAGCACTTCCCGCAGCGGGGTGAACTTCATCCGCACCTTGTCGCCCCGCTTGCCAGCCTCGATGAACGTGCGGTTGACGTACCGGTTGCGGATCAGCCCCTCCTGCGACCGCAGGCCGAGGGCGTAGGCCATCGCGTCGGCGGCCGCCTTCCCGGTGTCCGGCACCGGCACCACGATGGTGTTGCCGTCCGTGTAGTCGAACAGGTTCATCTCCCGTTCCTGCACGGCCAACTCTTCGCCGAGCCGGGACCGCGACAGGTAGACACTTCGCTCGTCCAGGGTGCTGGCCACGTTGGCGAAGTAGATCCACTCGAAGAAGCAGTGGGCGACCGGCCGTTTCGGGGCGAACCGCCGCACGCTCATCTCGTTGTTCTGGATCAGGATCATCTCGCCGGGTTCCAGCGAGCGGATGTCCTTGAACCCCATGTTCAACAGCGGCACGCTCTCGGACGCGGCGGCGAACAGCGGGCCGTCGGTGGCGTAGCACAGCGGGCGGAGGCCGAGCGGGTCGCGGAGCACGACCATCTCGCCGAGCGCGTTCAGGAACACGAGGTTGTACGCGCCGTCCAGCCTCGCGCTGAGCGCGGCGAACACTTCCACGAGGTCCGGGCGGGTGTCCCCGCGGAGGGCGTGGGAGATGAGGTGCATCAGCACCTCGGTGTCGTTGTCGCGGGTCAGGTGGTAGTCGTTGAGCGACAGCACCTCGGCCCGCAACTCGTCCAGGTTGGCCAGGTTGCCGTTGAAGGCGAAGGCGAACCACTTCCACTTGCACCCGTGCCGTCGCTCGAACGGCTGGGCGTACCCGCGGCCGGTCGGCCCGCAGGTGGCGTACCGGACGTGGCCGATGGCCGCCCGCCCGCCGTACTCGTCCATGATGGACTCGTACTTGTGGTCGTGGTTGGTGCGGAACGCCTCGGACACCGGGCCGAGTTCCTTGTAGGTGTCGATCAGTTGCCCGCGATCCGGGTTGAAGGTGGACATGCCGGCGGCCAGTTGGCCGCGGTTCTGCAAATCCAGCAACATGCGAGGCATGAGCCGCGACACCTCGCTGGCGGCCCCCGTCCACGCCACCGGCTTCTTGTCACCGGTGCCGAAGTGGTAGAGGGCGGCGATACCGCACTCGTGCTGCAACTCGTCCATGACACCGCCGTAGCGAGGAGAGGGAGCCGCCGCCGACCACACGCGAGTTCTATCGGAATGATAGACCACGCGGTTGACGGGAACAGGGGAAACCGGCGAGACGGGTAGTCGAACGAACGTCGGGCGGAAATCGGCAATCTCATCGGGCGGCCGGGTCGTCGGTAAGTTAGCGGTTGCCGTTCCGGCACCCGGTCCCTTTCCCCACTCCGAGGTCCGACCCGATGATTCGTGCCGCACTCGCCACCCTGCTGGGTCTCGCCATGACCGCGCACGCCGCCGACGACAAGAAGCCCGAACCGGGCAAAGCGATCCCGCCCACCACCCCGCTGGAACTGACTATCAAGGGGGACACCACCAAGTACGTCCTCGACCTGGGCGGCAAGACGCCGGCCGAGTTCGCCAAGTTGTTGGAAGCCGGCAAGACCGGGAACGTGCGGCTGCCCAAGCCGCCGGCCGTGAAACTCACCCTGGTGGTGAAGAACACGTCGGACCAGGCGATCAGGATTTGGGCCAAGGGCGACCCGGTGGTGTTGGACCTGGACCTGAAGGGCAAAGGGGCTGTCTCGGTGGCCCCGCAACTCGCCTTCACCGCCGACTTCCGCTTGCCGGAGGCGACCGACCTGGAACCCGGCAAGACGATGGAAATCCCCCTCGGCGGGCTGGTGTCCGGCTTCCGCGGCGCGTCCAAATACACCTACTGGACGCAGCCGGGCGAGTACGAACTGATCGCCACCTGGAAGACCGGCATCGCCCCGGCCCCGAAGGGGGCGCAGGACTTCGACGGGTTCGGCGTGGTGACGGTGGCCAGCACGCCGTTCAAGATCACGGTCGAAGAGAAGAAGTGAGCCGGCCGGTTACTTCGTCTCGGCCGCCGACGTGTGGTCCGAGACGATCTTCCACTCGCCGTCGATGCGACGGAAGAGCAGGGTGAACAGGCCGTGGGGGTTGCTGCCGTCGGACTTCGCCAGCGCCCACTTCCCCCGCACGACGACCGCCTCCGGGCCGACCGCCTCCGGATCGTCGATGGTGAACTTCAACTGTCCCATTTCCTTCCCGTCGGCCTTGTACTTTTTCTGGTAGCGATCGTAAGTCGCCTGCCAACCTTTCGTCACGTCTCCGCCGGAAGAGAACAGTAATTCCTCGCTCTTCCAGTAATGGACCATGAAACCGTCGAGATCGCCTTTGTTCCAGTACCGCTCTTGGTCGTCTAGCGCCAAGGAAGCGGTTTTCCTGCCAATCATCTTGCCGGTATTTTCCTGGAACTCGCGGACGGCCAAGATCGCAAACGCCACGATGGTCCCGGCAAGAGCCGAGAACAGCAGCCACGTCCAACGGGGCAGAGCCGAGGTGTTGATTCGCATGGGGGTTTCGCCGGTCAGGGTGGTGCCGGGTTCCCGGACTTCGCCGCACGCGCTAGAATAGCAGAACACCCCCACCGGAGTCGCCATCCATGCAAGCCGCCCTCGATTGGCTCCAGAAGAACCACGAAGACATCGTCCGCGGGCTGGCCGATCTGGTCGCCATCCCGAGCATCTCGACCGACGGCGAACACGACCCCGAAATCGGTCGCACCGCCGCCCTCACCGCCGACCAGATGCGGGACGCCGGCCTGCTGAACGTGGACATCCTGAAGGTCGGGAACAGCCTCCCCTACGTCTACGGCGAATGGCTGGAGGCCGGGCCGGACAAGCCGACGGTGTTCCTGTACGCCCACCACGACGTGCAGCCGGTGAACTACATCGAGCAGTGGAAGTCCGACCCGTGGAAGCTGACCCGGCGGGACGGCCGGCTGTTCGCCCGCGGCTCGGCCGACGACAAGGCCGCCATCAGCGCGTTCCTCGGGGCCATCGCCGCGTACCGCAAGACGAACAACACGCTGCCCGTGAACATCAAGATGGTGGTCGAGGGCGAGGAGGAAATCGGCTCCAAGAACCTGCTCACGTTCTTCGAGAAATTCCAGGACAAGCTGAAGTCGGATGTCATCGTCGTGCTCGATACCGAGAACATCGAAGTCGGCCTGCCGAGCATCACATACAGCCTGCGCGGGGTGGTGTCGGTGCTGGTGGAAGTCACGTCGGCGAAGATGCCGGTCCACAGCGGCATGGCCGGCGGCGCGCTGCCGGACGCCGCGCTGGCGCTGAACAAGGTGCTGTCCAAACTGTACTGGGACCACGGGCCGATCCCGGTCCCCGGCCTGTACGACAGCGTCCGCTTGCTGACCGACAAGGAGCGGGCCACCTTCGGCAAGCTGCCGTGGAACGAGGACAAGGTGCGGGGCGAAGTGGGCGTGCTGCCGCAAGCCGAGATGGCGTGCGAGACCGGGGCCACCTTCTACGAGACCACCTGGCGGCGGCCGGCCGTGACGGTGATCGCCCAGGAAGCCAGCAGCATCAAGGGGGCGAGCAACCAGGTGCTGCCGAAGGCGGCGGCCATCGTCAGTAGCCGGATGGTGCCGGACCAGGAACCGGAGCAAGTGGTGGCGCAACTGAAGGCGTACCTGGAAGCCGACACCCCGTGGGGGGTGGACGTGAAGGTGACGCAGCACGGGGCCGGGTGTACGTGGTGGATGACCGACCCGAACGGGCCGGCGTTCGAGTCGGCGATGGCCGCCCTGCGGAACGGCTTCGACCGCGACCCGGTGGCCATCGGGTGCGGCGGCAGCATCGGCTTCGTCGGCCCGCTGGCGGAACTGTTCGACGGCGCACCGGCCCTGCTGCTGGGCATCGAAGACCCGGCCAGCAACGCCCACGCCCCGAACGAGAGCCTGCACGAGGGCGACTTCAAGAAACTGATGAACTCGCTGGTCCGCCTGTTCGACAACCTCGGCAAACTGCCGGGCGGGAAGGTCAAATAGGTTTCAAGTTTCAGGTTTCAAGTTTCAGGATTGAAGAACCGTGCCGCAACTGCGTCACGGTTTTTAAACTTGACGCGGGACACCCGGAGCTTGGTTTTCGTCCTGAAACTCGGAACTTGTAACTTGAAACTGAGTGATGCACACGCCCTCGTCGCAGACGCGGTCCTCGGCGACGGGTTGGTCCGGGCCACGTTCGCCGGGGTTCGCCGCGCCGCGGACCCCGGCGTCTGGCAGCGGGTGATCGTCCGCCCGGTGGACCTGAAGGGCACCCGCCACATCCAGTTCGCTTACTACGACGCCCGCAAACACGTCACCAAGACTTACCTGCCGAAGGCCGCCGCCGGGCCGCTCGCCGACGTGCTGGGACGGCAGTTCGCTGGCATCCACGTGACGACGACGGCCGAGGAGATCGACGTTCGCACCAGCAAGAAGGGCGACGCGCACGTCGGCCGCAAGGCGGTCGCCGGTGCCATCTCGCCGGTAACGGTGCACGACCGCGCGAAGGCGGTGCCGTTCCCCGACGGGGTGCCGAACCGGGTGCTGGAAGTGATGGGGATTTGCACGCCGGAAGGCCGCGTCCGGCCGGGGATGCGGGCGAAGTTCACCCAGATCAACGAGTTCCTCAAGCAGCTCTCGCACGCGCTGGCCGAGACGGACCTGGAGAAGCTCGGCCGGGAGTTGCTCATCCTCGACTGTGGCTGCGGATCGAGTTATCTCACGCTCGCCGCGCACCACTACCTGAACGCCGTCCGTGACATCCCCGCACGGCTGCTCGGCGTGGACGTGAACGACGACCTGATCCGCAAGAGTACCGAGAAAGGGCACACCCTGAACGCCGACGGGCTGACGTTCGTGGCCGGGCGGATCGGGCAACTCGACGTGCGGCCGGACGTGGTGTTCGCCCTCCACGCCTGCGACACCGCCACCGACGACGCCCTCGCCCAGGCGATCCGGGCGACGGCCACGCTGGTGCTGTGCGTGCCCTGCTGCCACAGCCACCTGAACAAACAACTGCGGGCCGAACCGAGGGCGGACGAGAACCTGTCCCGGCCGGCGGCGGTCCTTCAGCCGGTGTTCCGCCACGCCATCTTGCGGGAGCGGACGGCGGACATCCTCACCGACACGTTCCGCTCATTGGCGCTGCGGGTGACGGGCTACAAGACGGACGTGGTCGAGTTCGTCGGGACGGAACACACGCCGCGGAACCTGATGATCCGGGCGATCCGCGCCGGCAGGCGGGACACCCACGCCGTGCGCGAGTACGAGGAGTTGAAGCGGTTTTTGGGAGTGACGCCATACCTGGAAGTGGCCCTCGGCGAGACCTTCGCGGAGCGGCTGAGTGACGGCACCGACGTGGCTTTGGAGTAAAGGTCGTCCGCACAAGGAGTTTGCGGACGACTTCAACCTTCGTATTAGGGTTAGCCGATGGCGCGGCGGTACTTCG
>JBBRUO010000370.1:0-6336 GCA_038247725.1 Gemmatales bacterium | reverse complement strand
GCCTTCACCGTCGCCTTGTCCAGCGCGCCGAGGATGGCGTCGAGCAGCGGCACCCCGAACGCGGCCTGCGGCTCGTTCGTCGAGATCCGCTTCTTGAAGGTGCCGAGTTCCGTAACGGCCATCTGGATGGCGGTCTTCAGCACCGGTTCAGCGCGGGTGGCGTCTTCGGCCGTGGGGAATCGCAGGGTCGCGGTGACGCCGGTCTTGGCGTCCAGGTCGAGCGTGGCGAACCCGCCGGTCATCTGGAGGAGCGGGCGGAACGGCACCAGATCACGCGGGAATGGTTCTTCGCGGTCCAACTGCCGACGGACGGGGCGGAAGTCGATCCCGGCCACGGCGGTGTGTTGATCCGCGACCGCCAGCGCCGCCGCGAGCGGGCCGTCGGCCTGCTTCCGCAACGCCTGGCTCAGGTACGCGAGCAGCGGGGTGGGGTTCCGCTCGGTGAACGGGATGAACACCACGGTGGTGGGGTCGATCAGCAACAGAACCCGCCGCATGCGTCCGAGGAAGTACGGTTCGGCGGACACATCAGTTGCCGGTGCCGGTTCTTCCCGCTGACGGCGGAACGCGGTCGGGACGGGCGAGTCCTTGCGCACGGGCGGTGGCTCGACCTTTTTTGGAAGTGACGGGGCGGCCTTCGGTGCCCACCGCTTCCGTTCCAGTGCGTCGAAGGTGTCGGCTTCGAGCGTCTTGAGCAATTTCTCCGCGTTGTACGGCTTCCGCGTGGTCACGATGATCATCGGATCCTCGCTGCCGAATCCGACCGGGAATTGCGGCCACAGGAGCGTCACCCGATTCAGGTCCGCCGGCGCGAAACCCATCCCCTTCTCGAACTCATCCGCACCGTCGATCTTCAGGAGCGCGTCCCGCAACTCCTTCAGCGCGGGCGTGTCCCACACCTTCGCCACGTTCACCGACACGAACGCGAACCCGTCGGCCGGTACGACGTCCAACCCCGCAGGTCGCTTCGCCGGCGGTTGGCCGACGGCGACACCAGCCGCGACTAGGCCGCCGACGACGATCATGAGTCTTCGCATGGAGAGTCCCCCAGAGATGACCGCCCGATTCCGGCGGGCGGCACGGGGAATGATACTCCGACGGGCCGGCACTCGTCAGTATGCGTGCTTCTGCTTCTTGAACAGCATTGCCACCACGGTCAGCCACATGATCCGCAGGTCGAACAGCGGGTTCCAGTGGGTGATGTAGTACAGGTCGTACTGGATGCGGCGGCGGAGCGACGAGTTGCCCCGCCAGCCGTTCACCTGCGCCCACCCGGTCATCCCGCACTTGACCGCGTGGCGGGCCATGTAGTTCGGGATCGATTTCTGGAACTGCTCGACGAACACCGGCCGCTCCGGTCGCGGGCCGACCAGGCTCATCTGTCCCCACAGCACGTTGAACAGTTGCGGCAGTTCGTCCAGATTCGTCACGCGGAGGAAGCGGCCGATGCGGGTGACGCGGGGGTCGCGCTTCTCGGTCATCTGCGGGCCGTTCGCCTCGGCGTCGGTGCGCATCGAACGGAACTTGAGCATCGGGAAAGCCTCGCCGTTGAGCGAACACCGCTCCTGACGGTAGAAGACCGGCCCCCGGCTGGTCCACTTCACCAGCGCGGCGATGACCGCCAGGAACGGCGACAGCAGCAGCAGCGCGACGAGTGACAACACGATGTCCATCGCCCGCTTCACCACCACGTTGACGCCGTGGTACGGGCTTTCGCGGAGGCCGATGAACGTCATCCCGTGGACGTTGCTGGTGGTGAAACTGAGCGTGGTGAGCGCCGGCACGTCCGCGACCAACCGCACGTCCACGAGTGTCTGGGAGAGTTGATCGAACACCCGCCGGGCGTCGGCGTAGCGGTTCATCGGCAGCGAGATGAAGACGTGTTCGATGTGGTGCTTGTCCACCAGCATCGGCAGGTCGGTGATGGGGCCGACGACGGGGATGTCCGAGTGCTTCTGATGCGTCTCCGGGTCGTCCTCGACGTAGGCGACGGTCTGGATGCCGCTCCACGCGGAGTCGGCCAGGGAGTTCGCCGTGCGGCGGGCCAGCCGTCCGGTGCCGACGATGAGGGCGTGACTCTGGTTGTACCCCTTTGCCCGCAACCGCCCGACGGCGAACCACGTCAGCCGGCGGGCCGTCAGGATGCCGACGAGGGCGAACCCGGTGAACAGGGCGAAGGCGATCCGCGACTCGTACTGATACCGCAGGGCGAAGGCGATGCTGGCGGTGAGCAGGGCCGTCAGCGCGACGCCCTTCCCCACCGACACCGCCTCTTCCCGCAACCGCGTCAGCCGGTGGATCTCGTACATCTGGGCGTAGCGGAAGCAGACGAGGGCGATCAGCACCAGCAGCGGCACCGCGCGGACGCAGACGCTGAAGTCGGTGTAGTCTTGGTGGAAGATGGGGATGACGCCGGCGTCGAACCGCACCCAGTACGCGCCGAGCCATGCCAGGACGGTGACGGCCACGTCCCAGAACAGGAACCAGAGGCGGAGCGGTTGCGAACTGCGGTTGATCATGTGGGACGCCCGCCGGCGACCGGCTAACATGAGTGCGACGACCGTGACGGGGTTAGTCTGCCGAAACCGCCCCGTCTCCGCAACCCGAACCGCGCCACGGTGCCCGATGTCACTCACCGCCGACCAGCTCCTCGCCCGCCTGTACGCCCTCCGCAAGGACTACGCCGACGACCCGGAGGACGAGACCTTCCAGGCGCTGGACGCGGCCTTCCTGTTCATCAGCTACAACATGGCCGGGTTCAAGGAGTACGTCCGCGCAGAGGCGGAGAAGAAGGGGGAGGAGTGACGCGCGATGACACCGAACCCAATCCAATCCGACGCCGAATATCGAGCCGCGCTCGCGCGGGTCGAGGAGTTGTTTCGCGCCAAGCCGGATACGCCTGACGGGGACGAACTCGAACTGCTCCTCCTACTCGTCGAGAAGTTCGAGGAGGCGGCGTACCCGACGGACCTGCCCGACCCGCTCACGGCGATTCGATTCCGGATGGATCAGCAGGAGTTGACTCCGGCGGACATGTCACCATACCTCGGCAGCGTGCGAACCGTCCGCGAGGTGCTGAGCGGCCGACGGCCGCTCAGTTTGCCGATGATCCGCCGACTCGTGAACGACCTGGAAATCCCGGCTGACGTGTTTTTGCGCGACCCGGCGAAGCCACCGCGAACCCGGAAGTCGGCGGCGACTGCCGGACGATGAATGGTCTTCAGAATCGCGGTTCCCGCCGTGAGCCGGGCCAGAGGCGGAGAATCTCCACCGACGTGCCGTCTTCGGACACGCGGTAAAACAGGCGGTACGGCGTACAGATGACTTCGCGGGTACGGCCGCCCTCAACTCGGTCGTACACCGGCCCGATGTGCGGCATGTGGGCCAACGTCCTTGCCGTTTCGTTGATTCGATCGCGGAACGTCGTGGCGGCAACCGGATCGCGGCCGAATCCGAAGCGAAGGGCGGCTTCCAGGTCGGCCAACGCCGATTCCGTCCAGTCACGTCGGCAGCCATTCGGCGGCCCTCCGCATGGCTTCCTCCTGCGACACCACACGGCCAGCGTCGGCATCCTCCTCGCCCTTCTTGAGCGCCGCGTGTAGCGCGAACTCGGCGGCGATTTCCTCCAGAGTGGCGGTTTCCGGCATTCGGCGGAGGGCGTCGTAGACGGTCTGTTTCGGACTGACCGGTTCGGCGGTTCGCGCGACCGTGTTGATTTCCCTGAGTGAGGGTTCCCTTCTATCGCCTCTCGTCCACCCGCTCCTTCACGTCGTTCAGGATGCCGGCGAGGGCGGTGTCGCTGGAGACGTTCTCGGCTTGCGCCTCGAAGTTCATCAGCACCCGGTGCCGCATGGCCGGGAAGTAGACTTTGCGGATGTCCTCGAAGCTGACGTTGAACCGGCCGTCCAGCAGTGCCCGCACTTTGCCCGCCAGGATCAGCGACTGCGCCCCCCGCGGCGACGCCCCGGCACGGAAGAACTTGTTCGCGTCCGGCGTGGCGTACTCGGTGTTCGGGTGCGTGGCGAGCAGCAGCCGGATGGCGTAATCCTGCACTGGGGCGGCCACCAGCACCTCGCGGACCAACTCCATTCCCTGGCTGATCTCGCTCGCGTCCATCACCTTGTTCACCGTCGGCGTCTCGTTCCGCGTGGTCCGGGTGATGATCGCTGTCAGTTCGTCGCGGGTGGTGAACGGTACCAGCAGCTTGAACAGGAAGCGGTCGAGCTGGGCTTCCGGCAGCGGGTACGTCCCTTCCTGTTCGATGGGGTTCTGCGTGGCCAGCACGAAGAACGGCTTCGGCAAAACGTGCGTGGTGCCGCCGACGGATACGGTCCGCTCCTGCATCGCTTCCAGCATGGCCGACTGCGTCTTCGGGATCGCCCGGTTGATCTCGTCGGCCAGGACGATCTGGCTGAACAGCGGGCCGGACTGGAACCGCCGTTCGCGCTTGCCGTCCGGCGTTTCGAGAATCACGTCCGTGCCGACGATGTCCGACGGCATCAGGTCCGGGGTGAACTGGATGCGGGTGAACTTCAGGTCCAGCACCTGCGCCAGGGTGCGGATGAGGAGCGTCTTGCCGAGGCCCGGCACGCCTTCCAGCAACACGTTGCCACCGACGAACAGGCTCGTCAGAACCCCCCGGACGATCTCCGGCTGGCCGACGATGACCTTGCCGATCTCGGCTTCCAAGGCGGCGAACCGCTGACGAAACTGGGCGGCCCGTTTGGCCATCGGTGCGGTGGTACTCATGACTTCCGGTGACTGGAATGGGAAGGCTGATGGGAAAAATGTATGGCTTTCGGACGCGATGGCCGAGAGCTTTGAGCCGAGAGCCAAGTTCTTCAGGCTCACAGCTCTCCGCCCATAGCTCACGGCTCTCAGCCCACATCCAACTCCGCGTCCCGCCGGTCGGTCACAAACATGTGCCCCGGCTTGTGGGTGATGGCGAACGGCGGCTTCGCCTCCATCAACACCGCCTGCGGAGTCACGCCGCACGCCCAGAAGACCGGCACCTCACCGGGGCGGATGTCCACCGGGTCGCCGAAGTCGGGCCTGGCCACGTCCGCGATCCCGATGGCGGCGGGGTCGCCGAAGTGAACCGGCGCGCCGTGCGCCAGCGGCATCCGACCGCAGATGCGGCTCGCCTCGAACGCCTGGGCTGGTAGCAACGGACGCATCGACACCACCATCGGGCCGTGGAACCGCCCGGCGGGTTTGCAGGCCACGCTCGTGCGGTACATCGGCACGTTGCGGCCCTGTTCGATATGCCGCACGGGGATGCCGCGCTCGATCAGCGCATTCTCGAAGGTGAACGAACAGCCGATGACGAAGCAGACCAGGTCATCCTTCCAGAAGCCCCGAACGTCCGTCGGTTCCGCGACACACTCGCCGTTCTCGAATACCCGGTACGCGGGCAAGTCCGTCCGCAAATCGGCCCCCGGTGCCACGCCCGTCGGCTCCCAACTGCCGGCGTCGGTCACGTCCAGCAGCGGGCACGGCTTCGGGTTCCGCTGGCAGAACAGCAGGAAATCGAACGCCCGGTCCTTCGGCAGCATCACGAGGTTCGCTTGCACGAAGCCCGGCGCGAGGCCGGGCGTCGGTGCGGTAAGTGTCCCGGCGCGGCACGCGGCGCGAACCGAGAAACCGGTGGGGTACGGAGTGGACATGGCAAACCCCGAGTAGTCACGAAGCGAATCGTACACGACCGGGGCACCCCTGGCACCGGGATTCGCAGAGCCGGCGGCAAACGGGTCGGTCGCGGCAATCGCCTTTCACGACATCGACTTCGCCCCCGTCAAGGAGAAGTCCCACGCGCCCAAGTGACAACCCCGGCGGACGGGATAGCATACCGCCACCTTTCCCTATTCGGAGTGACGGCCCATGCGACTGGCGCACAACGTGTTCTTCCAACTGAAAGACGGCTCGCCGGAGAACGTGAAGGCGCTCGTGGACGCCTGCCACAAGTACCTGAACGTGCAACCGGGGATCGTGTCCTTCGCCGCCGGCCCGCTGGTGCCGGAGTTGGCCCGCCCGGTGAACGTCCTCGACTGGCACGTCGGCCTGCACATGATCTTCGAGAGCAAGGCGGCCCACGACACCTACCAGGACGACCCCACGCACAACCAGTTCATCGACGAGAACAAGCCGACGTGGGCCAGCGTCCGCGTGTTCGACTCGTGGGTGTGACCGCGACCGACCCGTGATCGGGCAGCGTGACAGAGGGTTTCGAACCGTAGATCGCACACGACGAACCACTGATTTCGCAGGTCACGAAGGATATGTTCGGCAAGGTCGTCCGCACTCTCCGAGTGCGGTGCCGACCCGCACTCGGAGAGT